>JAVEEO010000547.1 GCA_030840415.1 Pseudonocardiales bacterium
TGTTGCCACAGGATGGCGCCGCCGTTGTCGGGCTCGAACACCACGGAATGCAGGTGCCGGTCGGAGTACAGGACCAGCAGCGCCGCGGTGAGGATCGGAAACGCGAGCAGGATCAGCAGGCTCGTCACCAGGATGTTCCAGGTGAAGATCGGTAGTCGGAACATGGTCATACCCGGCGCCCGCATGCACAGAATGGTGGTGATCATGTTGACCGCGCCAAGGATGGTGCCCAGGCCGCCCACCGCCAGCCCCAGGATCCACAGGTCGGGTCCCACGTTCGGTGAGTGCTGCATGTTGCTGAGTGGGGTGTAGGCGGTCCAGCCGAAGTCCGGCGCGCCCTGTGGTGTCAGCGCACCGGACACCACGGTCAGTCCACCGAACAGGAACAGCCAGTACGAGAAGGCGTTCAGTCGCGGGAACGCCACGTCCGGCGAACCGATCTGCAGCGGGATCACCAGGTTGGAGAAGGCGAACACCAGCGGGGTGGCGAACAGCAGCAACATGATTGTGCCGTGCATGGTGAACAGCTGGTTGTACTGCTCCGGCGACAGGAACTGCATTCCGGGCAGCGCCAGTTCCGCCCGCATCACCAGGGCGAGGAGTCCGCCGAGCAGAAAAAAAGCGAACGAGGTCACCAGGTACATCTGCCCGATGAGCTTGTGATCGGTGGTACGCAGCAGGCCCAGGAAAACCGAACCGCGGGGTTGAGGTTGGGCGGCGTGCGGGCGGGCCGAAACCGGCACAGGTTCGGTTCGGTCGACGATGTCAGTCATGTGATTCCCAGCCGCACGATGTGGAAACGCCGTGCCGCACTCGGACTGCGAAGCCTGGCAAGCAGGCGACTGACTGCTCAGTACCTCAAAGCTTAGACGGCGGAGGTGCGAATGCAACCACCGGATGGATGAAGTTCGGCGATGCCTCGACCGGGAGGCTAGCCGGTGCTGCGCGAGCCGGCCATCGCGGCTGCCGGCCGGTCGAACCCGGTTCGGGTTGGTTGCGGTTCCGGAACGGGCAGCAGTCCGAGTTCGAACGCCCGCAGCGGCAACTGGGTGCGGCGTGAGACGTCCAGGCAGGCGGTGATCCGTTCGATATGGCTCTTGACCGTCTTCTCCGAGATGAAAAGTTCCTTGGCGAGGTCCTTGTTGGAAGTGGTGCCGGCCGCCACCAGGTGCAGCACCTGGCGCTGCCGGGCGGTCAACTGCGGGGTCGAGCCGGCCGCGACCGGGGCATCCGGCAGCGTCTCCGAGCGCACGTCGACCAGGCGCCGGTCCAGCACCGGACGCGCTCCGGAGACCGCGCGTTGCAGTGCCTCACGCAGTTCGGCCCGGCTGGCACCCCGGCACAGGTAGCCGGCGGCGCCTGCCGCCAGCGCCTGCTGGGCGAGGCGGGCATCGCCGTGACCGGAATAGACCATCACCACGGCATCGGGGTGGCATTCCAGCAGATCCTCGATCAGCACGAACCCGGACTCCGCACCGAGCCGGACGTCGACCGTCACCACATCGGGGTAACGCTGGGCGTACTCGACCAGCGCCTCGGCATTGGATCCGGCCTGCCCGACGACACTCATGCCGCTGGCCTCCAGACGCTGCACCACGGCCTGCCGCATCAACAGGCCCGTTTGCACCACCAGGATTCGGATTGGTTCGCCCATTCAAGATCACCCCGCGCGACCAACTCAGGCAGGGCGGTGGTTCCGCCATACATCGACGGCTGGGGCCCCGCACGCCAGCCCACGATTTTCAAATTCTACACCCATTACCCCTGATCGGGCCGGTTCATTCTGTCCGATACCGACTGGCAAGCAGGGGGAAAGCCCACCGCGAGCTGCGGCGGTCGCGGTGGGCGATCACGCTATTTGATCAACGAACTCAACGCATTCAGGTCCTGGTAGCCGTACCGGGTCATCGGGTCGATGTAGGAGCCTTCGCTGATCTCGTTCCAGCTGATCAGGCCGAAGGCGTTGGGGTGGGTCGCACCGTTTCCGGCGTACAGGGTCCGGATGGTCTGCCCGCCCCGCCGCGGCACGCAGGACGAACCGCCGGACAGCTCCTTGTTGTAGCCGGGGGTGATCGGCGCGACCCACACCTTGGACGTGCCGTCGGGGTTGGTGCCCGAGGCGCGCACGGCGGCCGCGAGCGCGGCCAACTGCTGGAAGGACTGCGGGTTGCTGTAGGGGTTCTGCGAGGACCAGTAGTAGGCGTTGCCGTCCAGGTAGCGCGCCCGGCTGGTCGACCATGTCGTCTCGTCACCCAGGATTCGCAGCTTGGAGCGCAGCGAGCCGCCGACCGAGGCGAGCGTGGTCGCCGAGTACTTCCGGCTGCCCTGCCAGATCATTGTCACCTTGGGCGACTGCGAGCGGTCGAAGGCCGGATCCGAGCCGTAGGCCCGCACGAAGTAGGCCAGGTCGTTGCTGATGTAGGACGGCGACAGCACCCGCGCCGAGGCCTTGTAACTCAGCCACAGCTTGAACGGAATTCCGGCAGCGTTGACCTTGTGCACCGCGTTGACCAGCACCCGGAGCCGGGCGCTGTAGGGGTTGCTGGTGGCGCCCTGGCTCGCCGAGCCGGTGCCGATCCAGTTCACCAGGAAGCCGCTCAGCCCGGCAGCGGCAGCCTGCCGCACATCTGCCTCGATGAAGCCCGGGTCGTCCTGGCTGTAGATCCGGCTGGGCACGTCGGTCAGCGAGTTGCCGGCGTAGCGGCTCGCGGCACCGCACCCGGTCGAGCCCAGCGTGGCCGGCAGCGGCAACGGACTGGCGTTGGTCGGGTAGTTGGATCCCAGGGCACTGCGCCAGTGGTTGGCACTCCACCACAGGTAGTAGTAGGCGAACACCGGCGGCTTGGCGCTGGTGGCGGCGCGCACGGTGTTTCCGGCCGCCGCCGTGGAACCGGACGCCGTCGGAACCAGGGCCGAGCTTGCCAGTGGATTCACGGTGAGGCCGGCAATACCGACAGCGACTGCCACGCTCAGCGCCGACAACCGGCGCCGGGCCGGGCGAAGTCGCGAATGGGCAATGTTAATATGATCTTCGTGCATCAGGACTCCAGGGTCGGGTACGCGAACTTGTACGAGCCTGACGACGAAGCGTAATGGATGCCATCACAATCAGTAACGAAAACTGGCAAAGCTTTTCGTTCACCTGTGCGTAAGGAACCTTTCGCCCGGGCCGCGGCTATCCTCAACTGCAGTCGTCCCTGGCCGACTGGAAGGTGACCACCACGAGGAGGATTCGTGCGAGCTGAGGACGCGGACTCCCCCGAACTGCGTGCCCTCTCGCCGGCCGAGCACATCGACCGGCTGGACCGGTTGCTCGCCGACCAGGCCGATGAACTGGCCCGGCTGCACACGATCCTGCTCGAGGTCACCGCGGTGTGCGACCTGGCGGAATGGGCCAACGACAGCAGTCCGGACGCCAGAGCGACCGTCGTGCTGGTCGAGGATCTGCGCCGGATCCTGACCCGGTCGGCCCCGGACCCGGTTCCGCCCGGTAGCTGAGCCGGCTGCTGTCGCCGGAGGCAGCGCCTCAGCGCAGCAGTGACCGTTCGGAGTCCACGACCGGAGGCTGTTGGCCGTCCCGGCTCGCCGCTGCCCTGGATCGGCGGCGGAGCCGGCGACCGAGCAGGGCCAGCCCGCCGACCAGCAGTACCGGAAGGCCGATCACCAGGCCCACCGCCAGCCAGTGGCGCCCGGGCTCGGTCGGCAGTGGCTGAGCGCTGGAGTCCTCGGCCGACGGCGGCACCGGTGCCTCGGTGTGCCGCAACTCGGCCAGCACGTCGAGGTAGCGATGCCCGAACTTCTTCGAGGGCTCGACGTAGGTGTTCTCGCTGAACTCGTTCCAGCTGATCAGGCCCAGTGCGTCCGGTGAGGACCGGAGGGCTGTCGCGTACTCGGTTCGCAGCGTGCGGCCGTCCTCGCGCGGCACGCTCTTCGCGCCGCCGACCAGTCTGGCGTCGAACCCCGGCGCGAACGGTGCGATCCAGTACTTGACATCGGCGTGCACCGCCGCGCTCATCGCGTTGAGCTTCGCGGCATAGTTGGCATTGCTGGCAGGGTTGACCGAGGACCAGTAGTAGGCATCGCCGTCGGTGACATCGGCGATCCGGCGATAACCCGCGACGCTCTTCTCGGTGGACAGCACCAGCAGTTCCGGCCGCACCCCGGAGGTGATCCGAGCTACGTCGGCATGGGAGTAGGCCCAGGTGCCACTGAAGATCGTCAGGGGCTTGCCCCCCATCCTGGCGAAGACCGGGTTGCCGGCGAACTGCTTGGCAAAGGTGACGAAATCGGCCGCCACCCGCGCGGCCGGCAGCGGCTTGCGGTCGAAGTCCAGGCCCTGATAGATCATCGACAGGCTGAAGTGCTCCAGCGCGGCCACCGTGACCAGCGCCCGTAACCGCCGGGTGTTGGTTGGGGTGTCCTTCCAGCTGACGATGAAG
>JAVEEO010000014.1 GCA_030840415.1 Pseudonocardiales bacterium
GGCGGCTCGGTGGACTGGATGTGCCTGCCCCGACTGGACTCGGCCAGCGTCTTCGGCGCCATCCTGGGCCGGCACGCCGGCGCCTTCCGGATCGCCCCGGCCGACGTCACCGTGCCGGCGGCGCGCCGCTACCTGCCCGGCACGATGATCCTGGAGACCAGCTGGGGCACCGCCACCGGCTGGATCATCGTCCGGGACGTGCTGGTGATCGGGCCGTGGCGCCACGACAGCGAGGTGGCGCCGGACTACCGCCGCACGCCCACCGACTACGACGCCGAGCGGGTGCTGCTGCGCACCATCCGGTGCGTCTCCGGTGAGGTGCAGACGGTGATGGAATGCGAGCCGGTGCTGGACTACGGGCGCAAGCCGGTGCGCTGGCAGCACACCGAGAAGGGCTACCACCAGGCCTTCGCCCGGGCCGAGGGCAGTGACGTCGAGCTGCGGCTGACCACCGACCTGCGGCTGGGCTTCGAGGGTGGCCAGGCCACCGCCCGCACCCTGCTCAAGGAGGGCGACGTCCGGTACGTCGCGCTGTCCTGGGGTGGCCGCACCCCGCCGGAGGACTTCGCGGACGCCTACTCCCGGGTGGTGTGGACCGCCCACCACTGGCAGCACTGGCTGGCCCGGGGCACCTTTCCCGACCATCCGTGGCGCAGTTATCTGCAGCGCAGCGCGCTGACCCTCAAGGGCCTGACCTACGCCCCGACCGGGGCGATCGCCGCCGCGGCCACCACCTCGCTGCCCGAGACCATCGGCGGCGGGCGCAACTACGACTACCGCTTCACCTGGATCCGCGACGCCACCTTCGCGCTGTGGGGGATGTACTCGCTGGGCTTCGACTGGGAGGCGCTGGACTTCTTCTCCTTCATCGCCGACCTCGCCGAGCGCGACGCCGACCTGCAGATCATGTACGGCATCGGCGGCGAGCGGGAGTTGGCCGAGCACGAGCTCGACCACCTGCCCGGCTATGCCAACTCCCGGCCGGTACGGATCGGCAACGCCGCCTACGCCCAGCGCCAGCACGACGTCTGGGGCGCGCTGCTGGATTCGGTGTACCTGCACGCCAAGTCCGCCGACCACCTGGACAACCGGATCTGGCCGATCCTGGGCAACCAGGTCAACGCCGCGCTCAAGCACTGGCGCGAGCCCGACGCCGGCATCTGGGAGGTGCGCGGCGAGCCCAAGCACTTCACCTCGTCCAAGATCATGTGCTGGGTGGCGGTGGACCGCGGTGCCCGGCTGGCCTCGGCGATCGGCCAGGACGCCGAGGCCGCCCAGTGGGAGCTGGCGGCGGAGGAGATCAAGGCCGACATCCTGGCCCACGGCCTGGACGAGCGTGGCGTCCTCACCCAGTACTACGGCAGCACCTCGCTGGACGCCTCGCTGCTGCTGGCGCCGCTGGTGCGGTTCCTGCCGCCGGAGGACCCGCGGATCCGGGCCACCGTACTGGCGATCGCCGACGAGCTGACCGAGGACGGCCTGGTGCTGCGCTACCGCACCGAGCAGACCGACGACGGCTTCACCGGCGAGGAGGGCAGCTTCACCATCTGCTCGTTCTGGCTGGTGTCGGCGCTCTGCGAGATCGGCGAGTACCACCGGGCCCGCAAGCTGTGCGCCAAGTTGCTGTCCTTCGCCGGGCCGCTGGAGCTCTACGCCGAGGAGATCGACACCCACACCGGCCAGCACCTGGGCAACTTCCCGCAGGCCTTCACCCACCTGGCCCTGATCAACGCGGTGCTGCACGTGATCGCGCTGGAACGGCTCGAGGAGGACGGGGCCAACGCCGAGCCGCCAGCAGCCAGGTCCACCGGCTGAGCCCCGCGGGACCGGCGAAGCTGGCGAGCGGGACTCCGCGCGTGCCACGATGCGGGCCGACCGCGACCGATGGCCCCATTCCGGCCACTCGTCGGACATAGTGTCGGGATGCAGAACCTCCAGCTCGGCTGGCAGCCGGCCACCCTGCTCTCGGCCGGGCTGTTCACCGCGGCGACGGCGAGCACCCGGCTGTCCCGGCCGGCGGCCGGCGCCCAGGCGGGGGGCGGCGCCCAGGCGGGGGGCGGCGCCCGGGCGGCGGGCGGCGGCCGGGCGGCCGCCTACCTGCGCGAGGCCGGGTTGGTCGCGGCGCTCTACGCGCTCTGGCAACTGGCCTGCACGGTGTCGGTGCTGGGTGGTGGCGGCGCTTTCGGCCGGGCGCGCGAGATCGTCGTGATCGAGCGGGCTGCCCGGCTGCCGAGCGAGCACGCCGCCCAGCGGCTGGTCACCGGGCACCCGCTACTGACCCAGGCGGCGAACTGGTACTACGCCGCGATGCACTTCGCCGCGCTCGGGGTGCTGCTGCTCTGGCTGTTCGCCCGGCATCGACGGCGCTATCCCGAGGTGCGCAACGTGCTGGTGCTGCTGACCGCGGGCTCCCTGCTGATCCAACTGGTGCCGGTGGCACCGCCCCGGCTGCTGCCCGGCTACGTCGACACCGCCGCCCGCTACGGGCAGTCGGTGTACGGCGTCTCGGGCCTGTCGGTGGACCAGTTGGGGGCGATGCCGTCGGTGCACGTCGGCTGGGCGCTGCTGATCGGGTGGGCCGTGGTGCGGGTCAGCCCCAGCCGCTACCGCTGGTGGGTGCTGGCGCATCCGGTGCTGACCGTGTTCGTGGTGGTCGCCACCGCCAACCACTTCTGGCTCGACGGCATCGTGGCCGCCGCGCTGCTGGCGGCTGCCATCGGCCTGCTACGGCTGCCGGTGCTGGCCCGGCTAACCGCCGGGGTGGATGACGGTGATGCCGGCCGGCGAGGCGCCGGACATGGCCGCCAGCGCCGGCCCGACCTCGTCCAGATCGATCGTGGCGGTGACCAACTCGTCGGGCCGCACCGCGCCTGAGCGGACCAGTTCCAGCATCGCCGGGTAGTCGTGGGCGGCCATGCCATGGCTGCCCAGCCAGGCCAGTTCCCGGAACGCCAGCAGTGACAGGTCCAGCGTCACCCGGTCCGGCAGCAACCCCAGCTGGACGTGCCGGCCGCGCGGCCTGAGGGAGGCCAGGGCGGTCTGCACCACTGACTGGGCACCGATCGCGTCCATCGTCACCGCGGCACCGCCGCCGGTCAGCTGCCGGATCTGCTCGGCGACGTCAGCGTCGCCGCCCGAAGCGGCGCCGCCCAGGATGGTGTACTGCGCCCCCTGCCGGGTAGCCATCGACAGCGCCGCCGGGTTGGTGTCCACCGCGATCACCCGGGCGCCCAGCGCGGCGGCAATCATCACCACGGACAGGCCCACCCCGCCGCAGCCGAACACCGCCAGCCACTCCCCCGGCCGGACGGCACCGACGGCGGTGACGGCCCGGTAGGCGGTGGCGAACCGGCAGCCGAGCGCGGCGGCGCTGTCGTAGCCGAGCTCGTCCGGCAGCGCGACCAGGTTCACCTCGGCGTAGGGAATGGCGACGTACTCGGCGAACGAACCCCAGTAGTTGAAGCCGGGCTGCAGTTGCCGGGTGCAGACCTGCTGGTTGCCCTCCCGGCACTGCTCGCAGTCCCCGCAGGCGCAGATGAACGGCACGATCACCCGCTGGCCGCGACGCCAGCCGCGCACGCCCGGAGCCACCTCGGCGATGGTGGCGGCCAGCTCGTGGCCCGGCACGTGCGGCAGCGCGACGCCGGGGTCATGGCCCTGCCAGGCGTGCCAGTCACTGCGGCACAGCCCGGTGGCATGCACCTGCAGGATCACCCCGCCTTCGGGCAGCTCCGGTTCTGCGACGTCGGTGACGACCGGAGCTTGACCGAAGCGGGAGACCAGGACTGCGCGCATGACCGCATTCTTACCAGCACCGCTGGAGGACTCAGGAGTCCTCCAGCGCCGCGCAGCTCTTCAGGCCGTAGCCGGTCAGGAACTTGGCGATCGGGGCGCTGTGGTCGGGCATCGCGTCCAGCGCCTTGGCGTCGGCAGCCACCGCGGCCCGGTCCTTGGCCTTGATGTCGGCGAGGAACTTCTTCAGGGCCGGCTCGGCGGCAGTGTAGTCGACCTTCTCCGGGGTCAGCCAGTGCGCGGTCAGCGTCGCCTTGTCACCGGACTTGGCCACCAGCGCCTCGGCCTGCTTGACGTACTGCGGAAAGAGCTTGAGCGTGCCCTCCACCGCCGCGCCCATGGCGGCGTAGTCCTCGGCACCGCTGGGCTGGGGAAGGCCGTCGACCTTGGTGGTGGTGTCGACGCAGAGCGCCTCTATCTTCGTCACGAACTCGGCCTTGGTCAGCGTCGTCGGGCTCGGGCTCGGGGTGGGGGTCGGGCTCGGCGTGCTCGAGGCCGGCGTCGAGGTGCTGCCGGCCGCCTGCGGGGCTGCGGTCGTGTCCTGGGACGAACCTCCGCATGCTGACAGGCCGAGCGTGGCGAGAACCGCCACGGGCAGGCAGAACTGGCGAAGGGTGTTGTTCATCACTGACTCCTGGTTCGGGGGAAGAACGCACGATAGCAAACACCCACTAAACGTCAGGCCGTTCGCCACGCGGTACGCGGATGGCACGCGGTACGCGGACGGACGGCGCGGGCGCCCGCATCAGGACAGGCGGGCAGTACCCTCGCCGTCGCCCGCGGTGACCAGGCCGGTCTCGTAGGCGTAGATGACCAACTGCACCCGGTCGTGGCGCTGCAGCTTGGCCAGCAGGTGGCCGACATGGGTCTTGACGCTGCTCTCGGCCAGGTAGAGCTCCGCGGCGATCTCGGCGTTGGACAGCCCGCGGGCCACCAGTAGCAGCACCGCGAGCTCACGCCGGGTGATGTCGGCCGAGGCGCTGGCGACGGCCCGGGCGGGCATCGGCAGCCGCCGGGCATAGTTGTCGAGCAGCCGCCGGGTCACTCGCGGCGACAGCAGTGCGTCACCGGCGGCGATCACCCGCACCGCCTGGACGAGTTCGGCGGACGTGGCGTCCTTGAGCAGGAAGCCGCTGGCTCCCGCGCGCAGCGCCGCGACCACGTACTCGTCGAGGTCGAAGGTGGTGATGATCAACACCCGGCGCGGGTGGGGCCCGGCGGTCAGCCGGCTGGTCGCCTGCACCCCGTCCAGCTTCGGCATCCGGATGTCCATCACGATCACATCGGGGTTCAGCCGGCCGGCCAGCTCGGTGGCCTGCACCCCGTCCGCCGCCTGGCCGATCACCTCGATGTCGGGCTCGGCCTCCAGCGACATCGCCAGCGCGACCCGCATCAGGGGTTGGTCGTCGGCGATCAGGACGGTGATGCCCATCGTGGTGATCCCGGTATCAGCGCTGGCCGGCGGGGATCGGCAGCTTGGCCAGCACCCGGGTGCCACCGGCCGGGCCGGCCCCGACCAGCAGGCAGCCACCGGCCAGCGTGGCACGCTCGCGCATCCCGATCAGGCCGTGGCCGGTCTGGGGGTCGGCCGGTATCCCCCGCCCGTCGTCGTGGATGTCGAGTTCCAGCAGCTGTGGCCGGTAGCGCACCAGCACCTCGGCATGTGCCGGGCCGGCATGCTTGAGGGCGTTGGTCAGCGCCTGCTGGACGATCCGGTAGGCGGTGACCTCGACCGAAACCGGCAACGGCCGTGGCTGGCCCTCGATGCCGAGCCGGACCGGCAGACCGGCGAGGTTCATCTGCTCCACCAGCGACGGCAACTGCGTCAGCTCGGGCTGCGGCGCCCGGCCCCCCTCGGCCGGGTCGGTCCGCAGCACCCGCAGCAAGGCGCGCATCTCGGTGAGCGCCTGCCGCCCGGCAGCCTCGATGGAGTTCAGAACCTGTTTCGCACGCTGGGGCTCGGTGAGGATCAGCCGGTCAGCGCCGGCGGCCAGCGCCGTGATGACGCACACCTGGTGCGCGATCACATCGTGCAGCTCGCGCGCGATTCGCGCCTGTTCCTGCTGCAGCAGGCGCTGCTCGCGGCCGGCGTGCTCGGCTTCGACCTGGGCTTCCCTGACCTGGCCGAGCTCTTCTCGGGTGCGACTCAATTGCGTGGCGTATCCGAGCGCGCAGGTGGCGCCTATTGCCATGATGTATGCGAAGAACTGGTCGTCGAAATCGCTGATCAGCCAGCCGTGCCGGGCCACGTCGGAGGACACCGCGCCCATCAACAGCAAACTCGAGGCGGCCGCGGTGGTCAGCACCCGATGGGTCACCGCGACGGTGTACAGCGCGATGAGCACCGCGATCGACAACGCCATGCGGGGATTGGCCAGCACCTTCTCGCCGAACAGGCTGGCGGCGGTGACTGCCAGCACCACGGTAGGGGCGCGCCGTCGCCATGCCAGGCTCATGGTGCCGATGGCGGCCAGGGCAGCCGCCGTGACCGGATGCGATGCCCGCACCTCGGTGATCAGGGCAAACCCGGTCAGCCCGATGGCCAGCACCGCGTCGCTGGTCAAGGGGGTGGGACCGGCAATCGACCGCACGCGCCCGACAGCGGCTTCGACCCACGGCATGGTGCGCGCGTGCACGATGGCAGTTCTAGCAGTCATGACGCTGGCCCCCGCTCGCATGATGACTGTGCAGATCGTAACTCCGGGCGAACGCCGGTAGGGAAGATATTTGCCGCCGTTTCTCGATTGTGTCGCTCATCCGAGCGAGTGCCGAGGTTGCGCGGTGCCGGGGCCGTCCCAGGGTTAGCCGAGGTCATCCTCAGGGGGGAGTGAATCAACGTCCTGCGGCGGAGGACAACGCGGTGCGGCGCCATTAGCTTTTCCTTGCGAGCCCGCGCCGAATCCGCGTCGCCAGCTCGGCCGGCCGCGACCAACCGGCGCGGCCGGCACCTTTTTCTCCGCCCGCTTTGCCGCGAGTGGGCAGCCGATGACCCGGGGGGTTGCCCTGTCATGCTCAACGCCGTCATCGCACTCAGCGTCAAGTTCCGAATCCTGGTCGTCGGGGCCACCGTGGTGCTGCTCGCCGTCGCGATTCCGCAGTTGCGCACGGCCGCGGTCGACGAGTACCCGGAATTCGCACCGCCCCAGGTCGAGGTGCAGGCCGAGGCCCTGGGACTCTCGGCTGCCGAGGTGGAGCAGCTGATCACCGTTCCGCTGGAACAGGATCTGCTCAACGGAGTGCCGTGGCTGGAACAGATCCGGTCGGAGTCGGTGCCGGGCCTGTCCACGATCGACCTGACCTTCAATTCCGGCACCGATCTGCTCGAGGCACGCCAGATGGTCCAGGAGCACCTGACCCAGGCGCACGCCCTGCCCCAGGTGGGCACCCCGCCGGTGATGATCCAGCCGACCTCCTCGACCGGCCGGGTCCTGATGGTCGCGCTGCGTGCCGACCAGTTGTCCTTGGTGGACCTGTCGATCCTGGCCCGGTGGAAGGTCAAGCCGAGACTGGAAGGACTTCCCGGGGTGGCCAACGTCGCCATCTGGGGGCAGCGCGACCGGCAACTGCAGGTCCAGGTCGATCCCACCAAACTGCGGGCCAATGGGGTGAGTCTCAACCAGGTGGTCAGCACCACCGGCAACGCGCTGTGGGTGTCCCCGCTGACCTTCGTCGAAGCCTCGACCCCTGGCACCGGCGGTTTCGTCGACACCACCAACCAGCGGTTCGGAATCCAGCACGTCACCCCGATCACCACGGCCGAGGGGCTGTCCGCGGTAACCGTCGAGGACACCACCGGCCGCACCCTGCGGCTCGGCCAGGTGGCCGACGTGGTCGAGGACCACCAGCCGCTGATCGGTGACGCGGTGCTGGACGGCTCGCCCGGGCTGATGCTGGTCATCCAGAAGTTCCCCGGTGCCAACACCCGCGAGGTCACGGCTGCCGTCGAGCAAGCCCTGGACGAGATGAAGCCCGGGTTGTCCGGAGTCACCATGGACACCACGGTCTACCGGCCGGCGAGCTACCTCGACGACGCGCTGCACAACCTCGCCGTCCGCGGCCTGGTCGGGCTGCTGCTGGTGATCCTTCTGCTCGTGGGCTTCCTGCTGTCCTGGCGTGCCGCCGTGGTGGCCCTGGCCTCGATGCTGACCTCGGTGCTCGCCGCGGCCTACCTGCTCCAACTGCGGGCAACGACCTTCAACGTCCTGGTGCTGGCCGGCCTGCTCGCCGCCTCTGCGGTGGTGGTGGCCGACAGCATCGCCGACGTCTACGCCCTGCGCCGGCGGCCGGCCGCGGCCCGGGCCTCGACCGTGCCCAGCAACGGCCACCCGGTCGACGGCCATTCCGGGGTCAACGGGCATTCCGCGGTCGACGGCCACACCGCGGTCGACGGGCATTCCGGGGTCGACGGGCTGGGGCCGGCCACGGCGAGCCGAACGGTGCGCGCCCCGCTGGTGTATGCGGCCCTGATCATGCTGCTGCTGCCGGTGCCCGCGCTGCTGGTGGGCGGGGTGCCGGGCCGGCTGATCCGTCCGGCCGTGCTGTCCTATGAGCTGGCGATTGCCGTCTCGATGGTGGTCGCCCTGCTGCTGACCCCGGCGCTGGCCTCCTACCTGCTGGTGCGCGAGCGCCCGCGGCGGAGCCCGCTGGCAGGCCTGGCCGAGCGCGCCTTCGACACCGGCCTGCCGCGGTTGCTGCGTCGGCCACGAGCGCTGCTGGCCACCGCGGCGGTGCTGGTGCTGGCAAGCCTGGCAGTGCTGCCGCAGCTCTACCGCGACCGCGCGATGCTGCCCACCCTGCACGACCGGGAACTGACCGTGCACCTGCAGACGGCGGCCGGCACCTCGCTGCCGGAGATGACCCGACTGACCGGCCGGGTCGGCGCCGAGTTGCGCACGGTGCCCGGGGTGAGCGACGTCGGTGCGCATGTCGGGCGGGCGCTGATGGGCGACCAGGCGGTGAACGTCGACTCCGCGGAGCTCTGGATCGGCGTGCGCAGCACCGCCGACTACGGCAGCACCGTCGAGAAGGTGCGCCGGGTCGCGCAGGGCTACCCCGGCGTCCAGGCCCGGGTCTCGACCTACCCCGCCGACCGGCTGTCGGCCGCCCGGGTCGGGACGAGCGCTCCGCTGCTGGTGCGGGTGTACGGCCAGGACCTCGACCAGCTGGCGAACACCGCCGAACAGGTACGCCGGATGCTGACCGGCGTCCGGGGCGTGGACCGGCCGGTCACCCAGCAGCAGTGGCACGAGCCGTCGTTGCAGATCCAGGTCAAACTCGCCGCGGCCGAGCGCTACGCAATCACTCCCGGCGATGTCCGGCGGGCCTCGGCGACCCTGTTCGCCGGCCTGCCGGTCGGCAGCCTCTACGAGGACCAGAAGATCTTCGACGTCGTGGTGTGGGGCGTTCCCGAGGCGCGTCGCCGCCCGGCGGACGTGGCGAACCTGCTGATCGACACGGCCAAGGGGCCGGTCCGGCTCGGTGAGGTGGCCGATGTCAAGATGGCGGCGGCGCCGACCGAGATACATAACGACAACAAATTCCGCAGCCAGGACGTGACTGCCGGGGTCAGCGGCCGGCCGGTCGGGGACGTGCTGCGCGAGGTCCGGACGCGGCTGGCCGGCCTGCCGATGCCCCTGGAATCGCACGCCGAGGCCTTCAGCGGCGCCACCGTCCAGGCCGCGCAGCAGACCCGGGTGGCGCTGGCGGCGGTGGCGGTTGCGGTGGCGATCCTGTTGCTGCTGCAGGCAGCTTTCGGCAGTTGGCGACTGGCCGCGCTGCTGCTGGTCGCGGCGCCGTTCGGAGCGGCCGGCGGCGTGCTGGCCGCACTGCCGGTCGGCGGGGTCCGGTCGGCGGCCGGGCTGCTGGGCCTGCTCACGGTGCTCGGCGTGGTGCTGCAC
>JAVEEO010000045.1 GCA_030840415.1 Pseudonocardiales bacterium
CTGCCATGCCATCGGCAAAGTAACTCGCTTCAGCCTTGCGGATCTCGTCTAGGGAACTTACTCAGCAGCTCTTCTTCGGAAGCTGGGCGTACCGCGGATGTAGTCAGTTCTGACGTTCCGGCAGTCACGAATGCTGCCCGGCCTGGCTCCGAACTCACGAATTGGTGTGCAGCTATGGATGTACGGTACGAGGCCTATTGCATGGCCGATCCGCTCTTCTACGATTCGCCGGCCGCCGCTCCCACCGGCGCGGCCGGAACAGCCCTGGGCCCGGTCGGGCATGGTGAGTTCGAGCAGACCACCGGCCCGGTTCCAGCGGACTGGGATCGCCGGGCGATGAACGAGTGGATGGTGATGCGCCCGCCCATCTCGGACCTGCCGAGTCAGGGCTGGAAGGTGCATGTTTCCGCCACGGTGGACAACGCCCAAGAGATACTCGACATCGTCGCGCGATTCTGCGTTGAGCGCCGGGTGCCCTTCAAGTTCCTCAGCAGCCGGCGAGTCCTGATGGCTCGCAACAGCAAGTACGCCGACCGGGGTGGCAGCGGAAAGTTCGTCACCATCTACCCCACCGGCGAGGCAGCACTCGATTGGATTCTTCGCGACCTGGGCGAGGAGTTGGACGGGCAGTCGGGGCCGTACATCCTCAGCGACCTGCGGTGGCGCTCGGGCCCCCTCTACGTGCGCTACGGCGGATTTCGCGAACGCTTGTGCCGGTCGGAAAAGGGTGAACTCGTTCCGGGAATCGAGGACCCGGACGGACGACTCGTCCCGGATCTGCGCACCCCGAGCTTCAGCACACCCCCGTGGGTCACGATGCCCCACATCCTGCGAGAGGCCCTGGCGGCGCGCGACGCGGGCGCCGCGGAAGAGTTTCCCTATCGCATCAAGGAGGCATTGCACTTCTCCAACGGCGGCGGCGTCTACCTGGCCGAGGACCCTCGATCCGGACGTACCGTCCTGCTCAAGGAAGCCCGCCCGATGGCCGGCCTGGACCGGGTGGGCGCGGACGCGGTCAGCCGACTGGAGGGCGAGCGCCGCATTCTGGAGCGGCTGTCCCGAGTCGACTGCGTCCCCCAAATGCTCGACTATTTCACGTTCTGGGAACACCACTTCCTGGTCAGGGAGTACGCCGAAGGCGTGGTGCTCAACCGCCACATGGTCCGCCGGCATCCGCTGCTGCGGCCCGATCCCACGCCCGAGCGGCTGGCGGACTACACCACCTGGGTGCTCGACATCGTCGAGCAGGTCGAACGCGGACTCGACGCGATCCACGCCCGTGGCGTCGTATTCGGCGACCTGCACCCGGCCAACATCATCGTGTCGCAGGACGACAAGGTTCAGTTCATCGACTTCGAGGTTGCCGCCCCGGCGGATCAGGCGATCAGGTCCACTCTGGGCGCTCCCGGATATGCGGCGCCACCGAGCTACACCGGCACCGCCATCGACCGCCACGCGCTGGGTTGCATCCGACTGTCACTGTTCACCTCGCTGGCTCCGCTGATTCCGTGGGAACCGGGCAAGGTAGACCAGTTTCTGGAGGTGGTCGGTCAGCGGTTCCCGGTCCCGGCGGACTACCGCGACAAGGTATGGCGCGACCTCGGCCCGAGGCCGTTCCGGGACCGTCCCGACACACCCGCTCCGGACAAGTGCGGTCCGGGTTTGCACAAGGCGATCTGGCCGTTGACCGAGGTGCCGGACTGGAAGACGGTCAGTTCTTCGATGACCGAGGCGATTCTGGCCAGTGCCACCGTGGATCGCACGGACCGGCTCTTTCCCGGCGACATCTCCCAATTCTCGCCAGGCGGCGGCGTCGGGTTCGGATACGGCGCGGCGGGAGTGCTGTGGGCGTTGGCGCAGAGCGGCGTGGATCCTCTTCCCGAGCACGAGAAGTGGTTGCTGGAGGCCGCCCGGAGACTGGAACAACCGCGGCCCGGCTTCTACCACGGCCTCGGTGGCATCGCCTTTGCACTGGACCGCCTCGGCTGGCGCGACGAGGCGGCTGAAATCCTGGACCAGGCCAGGCGAATCCCGCTGGACACGCTCGACAACACCCTCGCCGACGGCCTGCCCGGCATCGGGTTGAACCTGCTGCACTTCGCCCGGCGCACCGGTGAGCGGGTCTTGTACGACGAAGCCGAGCAGGTGGCTCAGCGGGTGATTGCCGGCCTGCGCCAGGCACCGGCTTCGGGGGCGCGTCCGGGGCTGATGAAAGGTGCCTCCGGTGCGGCGCTCTTCCTCATCCGTTGGGCCGAGGAAACCGGTGACCAAGAAATGTTCGATCACGCGGAGACCGCGTTACGACAGGACCTGGCCGGCTGCGTGTGGACCGAGGACCGAACCTTCCAGGCCAACGAAGGCTGGCGGATCGTGCCGTACGTGGCCACCGGCAGCGCCGGAATCGGCCTGGTTCTGCACGAGTTCCTCCAGCACCGTCCCTCCGATGACCTAGCTGAGGTGGCCGCGGGAATCCGCCGCGCGGCGGAACCGGAATTCATGGTTCAAGCCGGTTTCTTCAACGGCAGGGCCGGCCTGATGTCCTACCTGTTGCACACCGACGACCATTCGCCTGCCGTCTCGGCGGCCCTGGACCGGCACGTGCGCAGCCTGGGTCTGCATGCCGTGCCCTACCACGGGCGAGTGGCTTTCATCGGTGACCAGTTGATGCGGATGTCCATGGACCTGGCGACCGGTTCGGCCGGAATCCTTCTGGTTCTGGGCGCCTTGCTCGACGGCCGCAACCCCGGTCTTCCCTTCATCGGATCCGAAGGGAAATTCCCATCCAACGACCCAGAAGGAGGTGAACACAATGTCTCAGATTCTTGACTTTCAGAAGATGGACGTCGAGCTGGCTATCGGCGACCCCGTCATCGCCGTAAGCAACGCCAGTTACTGGGAGTGCTGCAGCACCGGAAGTTTCAGCGCCTGCTGCTGATTTCCGTCTCACCAGTGAGGTCATCCGGGGCGGCCGATCGCGACCGCCCCGGATGGCCTCCGAGCCATTCCAGTTCTTTCGACCATGTCGTTCCAGCCATGTCGTTCCAGCCATGAGGAAACCGCCTGCGATGAGCGCCGACAACCACGGCACCGGCACCGTCAGCGCCCTGTTGGCGCGTACCGCCCGGCAGGCTCCTGGCTGGCTCGCATTGCTGTTCCTGGCATCGGCCGCAAGCATCGGGACGGCCCTGCTGGCGCCGGCCGTCCTGGCCGCGACCGTCGACTCCCTGCTCGGGCACACCGACGCCACCGCGAAGTTGACCCTGCTCGCGGCGCTGCTGGGCGTCGGCGTGCTGGCGGCCGCGGGGACCGAGATCGCCGAGGGGTACTGCACGGCAGCTGCGACCTGCTGGCTGCGCCATCGCTTGGTGGGCCACCTGCTGGCACTCGGGGTCACCGGCCCGCGGCGGTTCGCCGCCGGCGACCTGGCCAGTCGCGCTGTTGGCGTGGCACCCCAATTGGGCCGTGCCGCCCCCCTGCTCGTGCAGTCCGCGATGAACCTGGTGCTGTCGTTGGGTGCCCTGGCGCTGCTGTGGTCGATCGACTGGCGGCTGGTCGTCACACTGGCCTTGGTGGCGCCGGTCGGGCTTGCCCTGCTGGCGATGTTCGCCCGCGACGCCTCCCTCCTGGTCGGTCGTTACCAGGAATCGCAGAGCCTGATCTCCACCCGGCTGGTCGATGCGCTCGTCGGAATCCGCACCATCCGTGCCGCGGGCACGGTGGAGCGTGAGACCGAGCGGGTGCTGGCTCCGTTGCCGGAACTGGCCGAGGCCGGGCAATCCTTGTGGCGAGGCTATGGCGGACTGGCTTGGCGGACCGCGCTGGTGGGCCCGCTGACCACCGTGGCGGTGCTCGCAATCGCCGGGCAGGGGTTGGTGACGGGACGAACCTCGTCCGGGCAGTTTCTGGCCGCCGCCGGCTACGCCCCGATGGCCCTGGGATTGCTGAACCAGGTGCCCCAGCTGCTCAGCTTCGTGCGACTGCGGGTCAGCGCGCGTCGACTGGTCGAGGTGTTCAGCGTGCCGGCACCCCGGGTCGGCACTCGGGTGCTGCCCCCGGGGCCGGGTGAACTGCGCATGCAAGGCGTCACCGTGCGGGCGCAGGACGCAGTGCTGCTGGACGACCTGGACCTCGTCGTGCCGGCTGGGCAGACGGTGGCCGTCGTAGGCCGGTTCGGTGCTGGAAAGACCACGCTGGCAGAGGTGGCCGGCCGACTGGTGGATCCGGACGAGGGACAGGTGCTGCTGGACGGCGTAGCCCTGGACGAAGTGGCACCGGCCTCGTTGCGACGCGAAGTGGCCTACGCCTTCGAGCGTCCCGCGCTGCTGGGAACGACGGTTGCCGACTCGATCGGCTACGGCTGTGAAGACGCGGCACCGCAACTGATCGAGCAGGCTGCCGCGGTGGCTCAGGCCGGTGGGTTCATCAAGCGCCTGCCAGCGGGGTTCCGGACGCCGCTGCCAGGCCTGCCGCTGTCCGGCGGGGAGGCGCAGCGGCTCGGGCTGGCGCGAGCGTTCGTGCGCCGAAGCCGGCTGCTCGTCCTCGACGATGCCACCTCCAGCCTGGACTCGGTGACCGAGGCCCAGCTCAGCGCCGCGCTGACGGGAACCTCGGGAGGGCAGACCCGGATCATCGTCGCGCATCGGGTGAACACCGCCGCGCGCGCGGACCTGGTCGCCTGGCTGGAGGACGGCCGGGTGCGGCTGCTGGCGCCGCACCGGCACCTGTGGCGGGACCCGGCGTACCGGGCACTTTTCGAAACCCCGCTGGACCAGCGGTGAGCGGCGGCAGGCAAGTGATCGCCTACGGGTGGCGCCAGCTGGGCAGCGAGCTGGTGCTGCAGCGGCGGGCACTGCCCGGGCTGCTGGGATGTGCCTTCCTCGCCGCCCTGCCGGCGCTGCTGTCCGGGCGCCTGGTCGCCACGGCGGTGGACCACGGCTTTCTGGCGGGACGCTCAGACGTCGGGATGGCCTGGCTCTCCGGCTACGCGATGGCCATCCTGGTCGCGGCGATCGGTGCCAGGCAGGTTCCCATCCGGCTCGGCCTGGTCGTCGAGCCGTTGCGAGACCGGTTGGTCCGCCGGGTTGTGCACGCCGCGCTGCGGCAGGCGGTCGCCGGCCACCCGGATCGTGATGCCGGCACAGTCGCCCGGCTGACCAAACAGGTGGAGACCGTCCGGGACAGCACCGCAGGCCTGCTGATGGGTTTGCAACAAGTCGTCTTCACCGTTGCCGCAGCCATCGTCGGCCTGTTCTGGCTGGCGCCGCTGGTGGCCGTGCTCGTTCTCGCCCCGGTAGTGCTGACCCTGCTCCTGCTCGGCCGACTGCTGGTCATGCTCGTCGACCGTCAGCAGGAGGTGCTGGTCGCCGACGAACAGGTGGCCGCCTCGGTGAGTGGCCTTGCTGCCACGGTTCGCGACGTGGTGGCCTGTGGCGGCCAGGACCGGGCCGGGGCCGAGATCGGCGCCGACATCGACCGGCAGGCCCGTGCGACCCGGGCGATCACCAGGGCGGGCGCGCTGCGCTCGGCTGTCGGCTCGACCGGCGGGCGCCTGCCCCTGCTCGTCATCCTGCTGGCCGGTCCGTGGCTGATCCGTTCGGGTCAACTGAGCGTCGGCGGAATGCTCGGTGCGATCACCTACATCACCACCAGCTTGCAGCCGGCGCTGCGATCAGCGGTGCAGTCGGTCGGTGGGTCCAGCACTTTGCTATCGGTGACACTGCACCGGCTGGCCACGACCAGCGCTTCGCCGGTGGCACAGCGCCCCGCGCCGGCCGGGCCGCCGATCGAATCGTTCGACCTGACCGCCGACCGGCTCTCGTTCGCCTATGGCACCCACGCCGAGCCGATAGTCTCTGATCTCGAGCTCACCGTCCGGCATGGCGAACACCTGACGCTGGTGGGATCCAGTGGCGTCGGCAAGTCGACCCTGGCAAGCCTGCTGGTAGGCCTGACACCGCCGCAGCAGGGCACGGTGTCCATCGGTGGCGTGCCACTGGCCGAGATCGGCGAAGCACGACTACGCCGCATGGTGACGCTCATCCCGCAGGAGTCCTATGTCTTCACCGGTACCCTCCGAGAAAACCTGACCTATCTCAGTCCGGGCGCGACCGAAGCCGAACTGGACAAGGCAGTCGACGCTGTCGGGCTGACCCCCTTGGTGGACCGGTTGAACGGCTACGACGCGATGGTCGGGCCAGGTCTCACCGCCGGGGAGCGCCAGCTGATCTCGCTGGTCAGGGCCTGGCTCTCGCCCGCCGAGATCGTGGTGCTCGACGAGGCCACCTGCCACTTGCACCCGGCCGCCGAGGCTCGCGCCGAACACGCCTTCCGAGAACGGCCCGGCACCCTGATAGTCATCGCGCACCGGATGAGTTCGGCGCTGCGTGCCGACCGCATCCTGCTCATGGACGGCTCTCGTCCGGTACTCGGCAGCCATCAGGAACTGCTCCTGCGATCACGCCAGTACGCCGAGCTGATCGGGCACTGGCACGACGTTACGGAAGAGGAAAGCAAATGCGGTACCTCGAGTTGACCTGCCGCGTGCTGCTGGGCGTGGTGTTCGCTGTGTCGGTGACGGGCAAGCTGCGCGATGCCGCCGCGTTCACCGATGCCACCCGCCGCCTGCTGCCGATGCGGTGGGCGAGCCGGGACCGAGTGATCGCCAACAGCGTGGGGGCAGTGGAGTTCATCGTCGTCGCGCTGCTGGCCTATCCCGGCACCAGCCGACTCGGCTTCGCGCTCGCAGCTATTCTGCTGATTGCCTTCTCGGTGGCCATTCGAGCCGCCCTGCGGCGCGGCGTGCACGCACCCTGCCGCTGTTTCGGCGCCTCCGACACCCCGCTGGGCCGACGACACCTGGTTCGCAACGGGCTGCTCCTGGTGATCGCCCTGCTCGGCGCGCTGACCCCCAGCGGCCCGCTGACCCCGTCCGGAGCCTGCCTCGCGGTGGGCACCGGTCTGGTTCTAGCCACCCTCGTCGTCCGGTTGGACCTCGTGGTCGAGCTGTTCCTGCCCCACCCGTCGTTGAGGAGTTGACGCATGCCGTTCTCCGTCGCTGCCGCCATCCTGCTCGGCCTGCTGGGCTTGGTGAATCTGGCGCTCTTGCTCGGTGTGATCCGTCGGCTGAACGACCACACCGCGGTGCTGGCACGACTTGCGGGCGAGCAGCCGAGAGTTCAGTCGGCGCTGCCACCGGGGCAGCGGCCCGCTACGTTCCGGGCAACCACCATGCAGGGCGAACAGGTCGCCGGGCAGGAGCTGGCCCTGGTGGCCTTCCTGAGCCAGGACTGCCGACGATGTCAGGAACGGTTGCCGGCGTTCGTCGAGGCAGCCAAAGCGATGCCCGAAGGACGCCGTCAAGTGCTGGCCGTGGTGGTGGCCGGTCCCGAGGTCACACACCCCGACAACCCGGCCAACAGCCATCTGACCCGGCTGAGCGAGGTCGCTCAGGTGGTCGTCGAGCAGTTGGACGGGCCGATCGCCTCGGCCTTTCAGGTGGCGGGTTTTCCCTCGTTCTGCAGGCTGGGCTCCGACGGCATAGTGGTGGCCAACGGCGACGCAGCGCTCACCGCCGCCTGACCAGCCGGCTCAGATAACCGCGCCGGGGCCGCCGACGTTGTCCACCACCGGCAGCCCCGCGGCCTCCCAGGCGGCCATTCCGCCGCTGAGGTTGGCGGCGTCGAAGCCGGCCCGGGTGAGCGCCTCGGAGACCGCGGCGGACCGGCCGCCGACGTGGCAGACGCAGATCACCCGGACGTCGGACGGGATCTCGGCGATCCGGCCGGCCAGCTGCGACATCGCCAGGTGGCGGGCTTGCGGCGCGTGCCCGGCGTCCCATTCGTGCTGCTCGCGGACGTCGAGCAGCACGGCGTCGCCGGTCAGCAGGTCGGCAGCCTCGGTGGCTGAGATCTGGGGTGTGGAGTCGGAATGCACCAGAGCAGGCTAGCCGGTGCCCGGCGCTAGGATCGGAACGGCTGAACAGCAGCGACCCCGCGCGGCCCGTCGCGGCCCGCTGGCAGACGAGGTAGCCATGACCAGTCCGCACGACGAACCCACCCTTGACGACGTGATCGAACCCACCGAGTCCGCGCCGCGGGACCGGCAGGAGCACGGCAAGGCACCGAGCCGTCCGAACGACGACGAGCTCGAACACCGCACCGAGCAGGAGCGGCTCGCCGTCGGCCTGGACGACTACGACCCCGACACGGTGCCGGCCGCGGAAGACTGAGGTCAGCCTCAGGCCCGGCCGACGACGGTGCCGCCCCGGTCGATCACCACGATGTCGACGGCCACCGGCGCGTCGCCGATCACCTGTTCGGCGGCCTGCCGGGCCTGGACGGCTACCAGGTCGCCGATCGGCAGGCCGTTGCGCTGGCAGATCTGCAGCACCTCCAGCGCGGTGTTCGCGGTAGCTACCTCCTCGGCCAGCGCGGCGGTCGCGCCGGCTGACCGGGCCAACTCCGCCAGGAAGGCGAAGTTGACCTGGGACCGGCCCGAATGCAGGTCCAGGTGGCCGTCGGCGAGCTTGGCCAGTTTGCCGATGCCGCCGGCGATGGTCAGTCGGGGGACCGGGTGGCGCCGGACGTATTTGAGCACCGCGCCGGCGAAATCCCCCATGTCCAGCAGGGCATCCTCGGGCAGGCCGTACAGCTGGGCAGCCACCCGCTCGGAGGTGCTGCCGGTGCAGCCGGCCAGGTGCTGGTGGCCGGCCGCCCGGGCCACGTCCACCCCGCGCCGGATGCTGTCGATCCAAGCCGCGCACGAGTAGGGCACCACGATGCCGGTGGTGCCCAGGATCGAGATGCCGCCCAGGATGCCGAGGCGCGGATTCCAGGTGTGCCGGGCGATCTCCTCGCCGTCGGCCACCGAGATCTCGATGGTGAGGTCGGGGACGGTGCCGCTGTTGAGTTCGGTGACGGCCGCGGTCATCAGCTGCCGGGGCACCGGGTTGATGGCGGGCTCGCCGACCGCGAGCGGCAGGCCGGGCTTGGTGACGGTGCCGACCCCGGGACCGGCGAGAAAGACGACTTGGGAACCCGGCGGCCCTGGCCGGACGGTGGCGGTGATCAGCGCGCCGTGCGTGACGTCCGGGTCGTCGCCGGCGTCCTTGACGATCGAGGCGCTGGCCCAGCCGTCGCCGAGTTGCTCACGGGCCAGCGCGAACGCCGGTTGCTGGCCCTTGGGCAGGGTGATCCGCACCGGGTCTGGAAAGCTGCCGGTGAGCAGCGCGGTGTAGGCGGCGGTGGTCGCCGCCGTGGCGCAGGCGCCGGTGGTCCAGCCGTAGCGCAGGCCGGTGGGTGTGGTCATCGCGACCAAGCATGCCCGAGCAGCGGGCAGCACGAGGAGGTGGTGGGCGCGGTGCGGGTGCTGATCCTGGGCGGGACGGCCGAGGCCCGCGCGCTGGCCGCGGCGCTGACCGGCCTGCCCGGCGTGCGCCCGGTCTCGTCGCTGGCCGGCCGGGTGGCCGATCCGCTGCTGCCGGCCGGTGAGGTGCGGATCGGCGGCTTCGGCGGCGCCGAGGGGCTGGCCGAGTGGCTGGCGGCAGCACAGGCCGGGGGAGAGCCGATCGCGGCGGTGGTCGATGCCACCCATCCGTTCGCGGCCACCATCAGCCGGTCCGCCGCGCAGGCGGCCAGCGCAACCAGAATCCCGATCCTGGCGCTGCGCCGGCCCGGCTGGACTGAGCGTCCCGGTGACGACTGGCACCGGCAGCCGTCGACGGCGGCAGCCGCCGTGGCATTGGCAGGGATGGCGGAGCGGGTGTTCCTCACCACCGGCCGGAGCGACCTGGCGCCGTTCGCCGGCCTGGACCGGCACTGGTTCCTGATCCGCAGCATCGAGCAACCGCCGCCGCCGTTGCCGTCCCGGCACCGGTTGGTGCTGGCCCGTGGACCCTTCGGGGTGGCCGAGGAGATCGAGCTGATGGCCGGGCACCGGGTCGGGGTGCTGGTCACCAAGGACAGCGGCGGCCCGCTGACCGCGGCGAAGCTGGTCGCGGCCCGGGAGCTGGGGCTGCCGGTGCTGCTGATCGACCGGCCGCCGGTGCCGGACGTGCCGTCGGTGCTGACGGTCGAAGCCGCCCTGGACTGGGTCGCAGCCCTGATCCCAGGGGCGCGGTGACCGTTCAGCCGGGGTAGTGGCGCGGGGTGAACACCACCGGTCGGCCGTCCGGGCGGCGGCGCAGCCGGGTCTGGGACGAGCCGACGATCAGCAGGCAGCGCATGTCGATCTCGGCCGGGTCCAGGTCGGCCAGCCGCACCGTCCGAACCGTCTCGGCCGGGCCGCCGACATCGCGTCCGATCACCACCGGGGTGTCGGGACGGCGGTGTTCCAGCAGGATGTTGCGGGCCTTGTCGACCTGCCAGGTACGCGACTTCGACGCCGGGTTGTAGATCGCCAGCACCAGGTCGGCGCGGGCGACCGCGGCCAGCCGTTCGGCGATCACCTCCCACGGCTTGAGCCGGTCCGACAGCGACAGCACGCAGAAGTCGTGCCCGAGCGGTGCGCCCACCCGGCTGGCGACCGCCTGGGCGGCGGTCAGGCCGGGGCAGATCCGCACCTCGACGTCGCGCCACTGCTCGTCGGCGGCCACCTCCAGCACGGCACTGGCCATCGCGAACACCCCCGGATCGCCGGAGGACACCACGACCACCCGGGAGCCGCGCTTGGCCAGGTCCAGGGCGAAGGCGGCCCGCTCGGCCTCGACCTGGTTGTCCGAGGCGTGCCGGCGCTGCCGGGGGTTGACCGGTACCCGGTCGAGGTAGGTGGTGTAACCGACCAGTTCGTCGGCGGCGGCCAGTTCGGCCTGCACCTCCGGGGTCAGCCAGTCGCGGCCGGCGGGACCGAGCCCGACGACCACCACCTCGCCAGCGTGCCGGGCGCCCTCGGCCGGCGACGCGGGCGCCGGGATGGCGGCACCGCCCCGGCTGGGCAGCAGGGCGAGTGAGAAGTAGGGGACGCCGGCCGGGTCGACGTCGGCCAGCGGCAGAATGCGCTGCCGGCCGGTGCTGGCCCGCTCGACGTACCAGGCCTCGTCCAGCCGGCCGGCGGCGGCGAAGGCGCGCTGGACCTTGTCGAAGGTGCGTCCGAGCTTCATGACCACGGCCGGGTCGGAGCCGGCCAGCCGGTCGGCGAGCACCTCGGCGGGCAGGGTGCCGGGCAGCACGGTGAGGATCTCCTCGTGCTCGACCAGCGGGCGGCCAAGGGCCGCCGAGGCGCCGCTGACCGAGGTGACGCCGGGCACCACCTCGCACGGGTAGCGGTGCGCCAGCCGCTTGTGCAGGTGCATGTAGGAGCCGTAGAACATCGGGTCGCCCTCGGCGATCACCACCACGTCGCGGCCGGCGTCGAGGTGGGCGGCCAGCCGTTCGGTGGCGGCGGTGTAGAAGTCCTCCATGGCGCCGGCGTAGCCGCCGGGATGATCGGTGGTCTCGGTGGTGACCGGGTAGATCAGCGCCTCCTCGATCTGGCCCGGGCGCAGGTAGGGCTCGGCCACCGACCGGGCGATGCTGCGGCCGTGCCGGGCGCTGTGGAAGGCGATCACGTCGGCGGCGCCGATCAGCCGGGCAGCCTTCACGGTGACCAGTTCCGGATCTCCCGGACCCAGACCGACCCCGGCCAGCCGGCCGGTGGCAGGGCTGTTCTCGCTGGTGGCAGCGGACAACTCGCTCACTCCTCCTCGCTGGCCAGCGCGTTGACCGCGGCGGCGGTGATGGCCGAGCCGCCGCGCCGGCCGCGCACGATGAGGTACTCGGTGGCTCGGGTCCGGTCGCAGAACTCGGCCAGCTCCTGCTTGGACTCGGCGGCTCCGATGAAGCCGACCGGGATGCCGAGGACGGCGGCGGGACGGCCGGCACCGGCTTCGATCAGCTCCAGCAGCCGGAACAGCGCGGTCGGGGCGTTGCCGATGGCGACCACCGAGCCCGCCAGCTCGTCCCGCCAGAGCTCCAGGGCGGCGGCGCTGCGGGTGGTGCCCAGCTCGGCGGCCAGGCCGGGGACCCGCGGGTCGCTCAGGGTGCAGAGCACCTCGTTGCCGGCCGGCAGCCGGCGGCGGGTGATGCCCGAGGCCACCATCTGGGCGTCGCACAGGATCGGGGCGCCGGCCAGCAGCGCGGCCCGGCCGGCGCCCGCCACACCGGGGGAGTAGCCGAGGTCGGTTACCAGGTCGGTCATGCCGCAGGCATGGATCATCCGGACGGCCACCCGGGCCAGGTCGGCGGGCAGGCCGGTCAGGTCCGTCTCGGCGCGGATGGTCGCGAAGGACTGGCGGTAGATCTCGGCACCGTCGGCGAGGTAGCCGGTCATCGGGCAGCCACCAGGTTGGAGCTGTCGCACAGCGCGACGCGCAGCTGCGCGGAACTACCACCGACGTCGGTGCTTCGGCCGGCGCTGCTGACCCGGTAGCCGTCGCCGGTGGCCACCACGTCGATGACGGTGCCGGCGGGCCGGCCGCACCGCCGGGAGCAGCCCGACCAGTGCACGGGGCCAGCGATGGGCTCGGCTTGATGCCCCGCGACCGCGTGCGCCGCGACCGCGTGCCCCGCGACCGCGTGCGCCGCGATGGCGTCGGCGCGCACGTCCGCCAGGGCGGAGGCGCAGCCGGGACGCCCGGTGCAGGCGGTGACGCCGTTCAGCGGGTCCGTGCCGTCGGTGATCAGCCCCTGCGCGGCGCCGGCATTCAGCAGGACGGCGGCGGCAGCAGTGCCCAAGCCGGGCAGCACGACGCTGCGCCACGGGGTCAGGATCAGCCGCGGGGCGCTCAGCACGCCGGCCTGGGCGGTGTTGAGGCTGCCCAGTGGGATGCCGAGCACCAGCGCCTGGCGTCCGTCGGACTGCCGCAGCGGACCGGGTGCCGGTGCCGGGCCGGTGGGGTGCGGTAGCCCGCTCGTGGTCAGCCCCAGCCGGGCCGCGACCCGGGCCGGGCCGTCGGTGAGCTCGGCCAGCCGCCACGCGTCGCTGCCCTGCGCCCGGCGCTCGGCCAGGAAGGCCTCGGCGGCTGCCAGCATCAGCTCCACGGCGCTGCCGATGGGCACCGGTGCGCCGGCGTACCGGCCGGCCAGCAGCAGCCGCACCGTGGTCGAGGAGGTGGCGGTGACGGCGATGTCCGGGCCGATGGCCAGCACGTCGGCACGGCCGTCGTCGAGGGCGAACAGGAACCGTCCGGACAGCTCGGCCAGCGCCGGACGGCTGGTCAGGGCCTGGTCGAATTCGGCGATCAGGGGGCGGACGTCGGCCAGGCCGCCGCCGTCCCGGCCGGACAGCGGTGAGGCGAGCAGGTTGCGCACCCGTTCGTGGGTCAGCGAGGGCAGCAGGCCGGCGTCGGTCAACCGGCCGGCCAGCGACTCGGCGGCGTCGGTGCCCAGCCCGCGCAGTTGCAGGTTGCCGCGCGAGGTGAGTTCGAGGTGGCCGTTGCCCAGCTCGGCCGCGGCGCTGACCAGCACCTGCCACTGCCGGCCGGACAGCAGGCCGCCCGGCACCCGTACCCGGGCCAGGCCGCCGTCGGCCGCCTGGTGCACGCGCAGCGCGCCGGGGCAGGCGTCCTGGGGGCCGGCACGGCGGGTGACGGAGGGCGATGGCACGTCCGCGATCGTACGGGCCGCCATGGCGCGGTACCCGACTCAGCGTGCCCAGCGCTGCGGTGGATGACCGGTGTAGGAGTGACCGGTGTCGTCGGTCCACCGGAACGAGCCGTCGGGTAGCCGGCGGTACTGCCAGCCGGTGCCGTTCTTGCACAGGTTGTGCCGCCGGCAGGCCAGCGCACCGCCGCACCGGCAGGTCCGGCCGCCCTCGGAGAACGCCACGATGTGCTCGAACTCGCAGCGATAACCCGGTTGGGAGCAGGTCGGAAAGCAGCACACCCCGTCCCGGGCCTGGACGAAGTCCCGCAGCCGCTGGGCCGGCCGGTAACTGTCCCGACCCAGGTCCAGCAGCGCGCCGGTGTCGGGATCGGTGAGCAGCCGGCGCCAGGTTCCGGAGCTGTCGGCGGCATAGCGGCGGGCGGTCTCGGCGGTGATCGGGCCGTAGCCGGCCAGGTCCGCGGGCTCGTCGTCCAGGCCCAGCAGGGTGTCGGCGGACACCACGATGGAGATGCTCGGGCGACGGCCCCGCAGTTCGGGCAGCGCGTCGTGCGGCAGACCGGACAGCACGGCGTCGACCAGCAGGTCGGCACGCTTCTGATCCATCGTCCGCTCGTCCGCGGCGGGCAGCAGGGTGGCGGCGGCGGTCAGCCGGGTGAAGATCAGCTGGCCCTGCGGCGCGTCGAGCAGGACGGGCAGCACGACCATGCCGTCCTCGGCCGGTTGGAAGCCCACCGTGCGTCCGGTGACCGCGTGCTGGTGGCGTCGCTCGGCGCCGGCCGGATCGATCCGCGCGGCCGCCCGGCGGGCAGCCTGCCGCAGCTGGCCCGCGGTCTGGTCGGCCGCCCGGGCCAGCGTCAGCGCCTCGAACTCGGCTACCCGCTCCGCGGGCAGCGACCAGGCCTGCTCGCACACCACTTCGGCGTGCCGGTAGGAGATCTGACCGGCCTGCAGCAGGGCCAGGGTGCCGGGCAGTTCGCGAGCCAGCAGGCCCGCGGTCTTCAACTTGGTCTGGGCCGTCCGGACCGGAACCGTCAGGGCCAGCGAGACCGCCTCCTGCGAGAGGCCGAGGTCGCTGGTGTCGGCGGCCTCGATCTCGCAGAGCACTCGTTGCTGGACCGAATCCAGCCAGTGCTTCTGCTGTTCGAGCAGGCTCAGCAGGTCGATCCGGGCGCCGTCGGACAGCTCGCGTGGGTCGAAGCGCGCGAGCTCGCCGGTCGGGCGGGCAGCCGGTGGCAGGTCGAGCAACTGCCGGAGCCGCTCGGCGGGCGGGACCAGTTCGGCATAGACCGGGTGCTCACTCCAGTCCGGCTCGTCGAGGTCCGGCGGCAGCTCGGGAAGGGTCGCCACCAGGGCGGCGAACTCGTCCTCGAAGCTGTCGATCATAGAACAGAGTCTAGCATCAAGGGATGACAGTCC
>JAVEEO010000089.1 GCA_030840415.1 Pseudonocardiales bacterium
TCGTTGGACGCGACACTCACGGACGGGTTCGAAACGAGCGCTGTCGAGCGAACTCAGGTAGTAGACCGCACCGATCACGTCAGAACGCCGGGTTGACGCCGCTGACGCGGGTGATCGTGATTGCCCCGTTCTGCATCCAGTTGGGAATGATGTATTCGGACAAACCACCCTTCATTCCGTCCAACTCAAGCGCGCTCCGCTGCAAGACAACCGCAGCTGGGTCGTTGAGGGTGCCCTCGATGACAAACTGACCGGTGTTGGTAGCTCCACTTGCACCCCCTGACGGTAGTCCCGCCAGGTCGCGGTAATTCGCCACATTCCCCGGGTTGACGGGCGACCAGGATGCGCCGCCCGCTTGGGAATCGCCACCGTAGACGCGATAGATCGTTTGGCCGACCGACGGTGCGCGTCTGCCGCCGCTTCTGCGGCGGCAGACGCCTCACCCGCACCGGCTGCTTCGCCCGCTGCGGCCTCACCAGCCGCAAGTGCCTCGCCCATGGCCTCGGCGGCGCCCAACTCCACGGCCTCCTCGCCGGCCGCCAGCATCAGTCCTTCCATTGCGAGCCCGATGCCCGCCTCGAGCGCCAGGCCCAGGCCGCCGGTCAGGAGGCCTAATGCGATGGCGGCGGCCAGCACACCGGCGTCCCCGGACGGGTCGGTCACGTTGACCGGATCGCCGCCGGCGTAGGCGTAGGTGTTCAGACCGCCGTTCTGGCCGATCGGGTCCTGACTGATGAACCGGCCGAGGGTGGGGTTGTAGTAGCGGTCTCGGTTGTACTGCAGTCCGGTGGCCGCACTGGCGGTCCGGCCCGTGAAGCCCGGGGCCCCCGCGACGCTCTCACCGCTGGCGGCCTGCTCGCCGAACGGGGTGTAGCCGAACTGCGATTTGACCGCTCCGGTCGCATCGGTGGTGGCCAGCACCGACCCGAGCCGGTCGGTCAGCTGGCTGCGGCTGCCGTTGGCGTCGGTGCGGACCAGGGTGCGGTCCACGCCGAGCCCGGTCAGTTCGGTCGCGCTGACCGATCCGCCGGTCAGCTCGGCGACCTGGTTGCCGGACAGGTCCCACAGGTAGGACGTGCTGCTGCCGCCGCTGGTCACGCTGGTCCGGATGCCGGTCGGGCCGTAGGCGTAGCTCTCGGTCCCGCTGGGGCCGGTCACCGATCCGAGCTGGCCGCGGTCGTTCCAGCTGTAGCTGTTCGTGCCGTCGCTGGTGAGGTTGCCGGCATCGTCGTAGTTCTGCGCCGCCCCGTTCACCGTGCTCGCCTCGTTCGCCGCGTTGTAGCTCGCGGTCATCGCGGCCGGCAGTGCCAACCGTGCCCAGCTGCCGCTCTCGCCGACCACCCGGCCGACCGGGTCGTAGCTGTAGTCGAGGCTGCCGAGCGTGGTCGAGCCGCTGGTGTAGCCGATCGAGCTGAGCTGCCCGGCGGCGTCGTAGGCGTAGCTCTGGGTCGCTCCGGGCAGCGCGATGCTGCTCAGCCGGCCGTCGGTGTCATAGCCGTAGTTGGCGGTGGTACTGCCCTGGCTGACGCTGGCCAGCGCGTCGGCCGCAGTGTAGCCGTAGCTGATCGGCGTGCCGCCGGCCACGGTCATGCCGGTTCGCCGGCCGGCCGCGTCGTAGCTGTAGGAGATCGTGCCCTGCGGGGTGTTCACCGTGGTCGGCTCGCCGAAATCGTCGTAGCCGATGCTGGTGGAGCCATCCGCCGAGTCCTGCATCGAGGTCAGCCGGTTGACCGCGTCGTAGCCGTAGCTGACGCTGCTGCTCGCGCTGGCGCCGCTCACGCCGTAGCGCACCACCGACGGCCGGTTCAGCCCGTCGTAGCTGATGGTGGTGGTCTTGCCCCGGCCGTCAGTGGCCGAGGCCAGGTTGCCCGCCGGATCGTAGGTCCGGGTCAGGCTGTTCCCGCCGGTCTGCGTCCAGCCGGTCGAGCGGCCGTCCGCGTCATAGCTGTAGTTGGTGGTGTGGTTGTTGCCATCGGTGACGACGGACAGCTGGCCGTCCGGGGTGTAGCTGTAACCGACCTGCTGTCCGCCGGGGCTGACCACCTCGGTGACGTGGTTGCCGGCGTCGTAACTGGTGGACGTTTGCCCGCCGTCGGCCGCGGTGGTGATAACCGGGCGGTTGGCCGCGTCGCTCCAGTACTGGGTGGCCCGGTGCAGCGGATCGGTGCTGGACACCAGTTGGCCGAGCGGGTTGTAACTCGCGGTCACCTTGTCCGAGGTGGTGTTCGCGACGCTGGCCAACTGGCCGTCGGCGGCATAGGTGTAAGAGGTGACCTGCGACGCCGGGTTGGTCACCGAGGCCAGGCTGCCCATCGCGTCGTAGCCGAGGTTGGTCTGGTGGCCGAGCGGGTCGGTCACCGAGGTCAGCTGGCCATACGGGCCACTGGTGTCGTACGTCGTGGTGCGGGCCGCCGAGGTTCCCGCCTGCTGGGTCGAACTGGTGACGTTTCCGTTGCTGTCGTAACTGAAACTGGTCTGGTGGCCGAGCGGATCGGTCACCGAAGTGAGGTAGTCGGTGGTCGGCGCCAGGGTGTAGGACCAGGTCTCGGCCGAGGACGTACCGGGTGCCAGGGTCTTGCTGGTCACCACTCCGTCGGCGTTGAAGGTGTAGCGGGTGACGTGGCCGTCCGGGTCGGTGACGTCGGTCTGGGTGACCCGGTTGTTGGCATCGGTGGTGTAGCCGAAGGTGTAGCTGCCGCCGGTGCCGATCCGCTGGCTGGCCACCCGGCTGTTGCTGTCGTAGGTGTTGCTGGCGATCGTGTTGTTGCGGGCGTCGGTGACCGCCAGCAGCCGGTTGCTGGAGTCCCAGGTGTAACTGGTGGTGCCGCTGGTGGCGTTGGTGACCTGGCTGAGCCGGCCGTTGGCGTCGTAGCCGTAGCTGACCGTACGGCCGGCGTTGTCGACGGCCTGGGTAACCCGGTGCGAGCTGTTGTAGGTCAGCCGGATCCAGAGACCGTGCGGCGAGGTGACCTGGGTGATGTCGCCACTCTGGCCGCCACCGGCCCGGGAGATGGTGAGCTGGTTGCCGTACCGGTCCCGGATCGACTGCAGCGGCTGGTTCTCCCCGAAGACATAGGTCAAACCGGTGTGGCCGGTGACGTCCCAGCCCCGGCCGTTCCACTTCATCACCGCGTTGGCGAAGTCGCCCCAGCCGTTGGTGGCCTTGAACACCGCATCGGTGAAACCGGTGCCGGGGCTGGTCCGGACGAAGTGGATGTGGGTGCCGTTCGGGAACACCAGTTCGGACTGCTGGTACTGCTGGGCCGACCACTGGTACATGCCGTACGTCCAGTTGAAGCCCTGGCCGAACGCGAACTGGTTGGTGTCCAACTGCCGGTAGCTGCGGGTCAGCGTGATCGGCAGCGTGTCAGGCTCGGCCAGGTCGGTCTGGCTGAACGAGAACAGCCCGGTGCCCGGATCCACCGGGTCGGCCGCGGCCAGCGCGGCCAGGGCGTTGCCGATCGCCTGGCCGATGGCCGGCAGGTTCAAGCCCGGGATGTTGATCATCGCGCCGGTGAAGGACCAAACCTTCACTCCAGGATCCGGCACCACCTGCTTGCCGTCGGCGCTGACGCTGCCACCGCCGTAGATGTACCAGCCGCGGCCGGCCGGATCGTAGTTGTAGAACTGCACCCGCGAGCCCGGCCGGGCGTGCAGGCTGTTCGGGTAGATGATCTGCGCGCCCTGCGGGAAGATGTAGGACCCGCCCGGCTGCACGGTGAAGTAGGCCGGGGTGACCACGCCGGCCGGCAGCGGGAACGGTGGCCGGTCGGTCGGCACCGGGGTGATCGAGATTTGCCGGACGATGTGTCCCTGCAGATCCCGGACGACGGTGCCAGCCGGCAGGATCACCTCGAAGCCGGGGATCTCCGGCGTGGTGAGCACGGTCCGCCGGGTGGTCGGCGACGGGATAGCGCTCGCGTGCGCCATATCCAGCTTGGTCAGCCAGATCGGGTATCCCAGCGGCACGGTCCGGCCGGCGAGGACGAGCACCGAGACCTGGAAGATGCCGAACCGCCGGCTGGACGTACTGGCGGTGCCGCCGTCGATCAGCAGCACCCGCTGGCCGGCCGAGATGCCGGTCAGCAGGAACCGGCCGGTGCCGTCGCTGCGGGCGCGGTGGCCGTCGGCGGACAGCGTCACGCCCGGCAGCGGGGTGCCGCCGACAGTGAGCACCTGGCCGGCCAGCGCGGTGACGCCGGGCGGCGCGGCCAGCGGCGGCAGCGAGGCGGCCGGCGAGGGGGTGCGGTGCGACAGCCAGTCGGCGCCGGCCAGGTTCGACCGGCTGGGCAGCCAGGCGTCCCGGCTGCTGGCCGCCGAGGAGATCCAGCGCGGAGCGGCCGGTACGGCCTGGCGGTGCGCCGCCGCGGCGGGGCTGCGCGTCGCGGCCGGGTCCGGCACGGTCCACCGGTCGTCCAGCACGGCCCGGATGGTGCCGGTACGGCGGGCCGGTGCGGCGGCGGTGCTGGTGCCGGTCGATGCGGTGGCCCGCAGCGGAGCGGCCAGCGAAGTAACCGAACCGACCGCGATGGTGGCGCTGCCGCTGTCGGCAGCGGTCGGGTTGAACGTCAGGGTATGGGTGCCGGCGGACGGCAGGGTCAGGGTGCCGGAGGAGTAGCTCGCCGAGCAGGCGTAGCCGTTGCTGACCGTGCTCCCAGTGGGGCTGGTCAGCGTCACCAGGTCGCAGTTGCTGGCCTCGGCGGTGTTACCGGTGATGCTGATGCTCACCTTCTGGCTGGCGGCGCCGGTGAAGGTGAGTTTGGCGCTCTGGCCAACGCTGACGCTGACGGTGACCGGAGCGCCGCCGACGGTGATCGGAGCGCTCGAGTCGGCGGGCACGGTGTAAATGGCGATGGTGGCGTTGCCGGTGTCCGGGCCACCCGGGTTGAACACCACCGTGTAGCTGCCGTCCGACGGCAACGCGGTGGTGTCGAGATAGTCGTTGGCCGAACAGGTCATCTTGCTGGCGACATTGCTGCCACTCGGGCCGACCAGGCTGATGGTCGGGCAACTGGCGGACCGGGCGGTGATCCCGGAGAAATTGCTGAACACCCGCTGGCCGGCCGTACCGGTGAAGCTCAGCTTGGCGCTCTGCCCGATGCTGGTGGTGACGGTGGTCGAGCTGCCGTCGG
>JAVEEO010000145.1 GCA_030840415.1 Pseudonocardiales bacterium
TTCGGCGGGGCCGGCTGGTCTACATCTCGTCCATTTCCGCGGCCCTGGGAAATAGCGGCCAGGCCGGCTACGCGGCGAGCAAGGCAGGCCTGGACGGACTGGCCCGCAGCGTCAGCCAGGAATACGCGCGCTACGGCATCGGAACCTGCGTCCTGGCCGCCGGCCTCATCGACATCGGACTGGGATCCCGGCTGGGTGAACGGGATCAGCAGGCCAAGCTGTCCCGGGTTCTGCACGGAGCGGCCCATCCTCGCGACATTGCCGGGATCGCTGCCTTTCTGGCCTCACCCGCGGCCGCCTACATCAACGCGACAACCGTGTCGGCAGACGGCGGGGTGAGGTTCTGATGACCGACCTGATGATCGCCCGCGTGCTGATCCAGGCGCCGGCAGCGGCCGTGAGTGAGGTGCTGCTCGACGCCCTGAGACTGCCGTCGTGGAATCCGGCGTTCCTCGCGGTGGCACCGGCGTCGGGAGGCAGCGAGGCCGCTTACCCCATCCGGGTGCGGGGAGGCATGGCCGGAACCTTCCGCTACACCCGGGTGGACGCGCGGCGCATCGAAGCTGCCTGGCAGGTGCGAGGACTGTCCGAGACCAATTACTGGACCCTGCAGCCGGATGGCGGCACGACCATGGTCGAACACGGCTTCCGGCATCGCGGCGCGCTGGCCACCCTGTTGCGAGGGGCGTTCGCCGACGTGGCGGACCTGCGGGTCCAGCGGTTGAAGCTTCAGGTCGAGGCCGGGTCCCACGCTCCCGCCGCGTGACAGCTGCCAAGCTCGTCTGGTTGGCTCGGGCATTTTTCGCCGAAGCTCCCGGCGGCCTGGGCCAGTTGACTTCGGGTCATGTCTGGGCAGCGGCGGATCCGGGTCGGCATCGACACCGGTGGCACCTTCACCGATGTGGTGGCCTTCGACGAGCAGAGCGGCGACCTGGTCAGTACCAAGATCGCCTCCACCCCGGCCGATCCCGCGACCGGGTTCCTGGCCGGCATCGACAAGGTGCTCGATCTCCTGGACATCCCGCGCGGCCAGGCCGGTCAGGCGCTGACCGCGGTCTGCCACGGCACCACGGTGGCCACCAACCAGCTGCTCGAGGGCAAGGTCGGCGTGCTGGGCTTCATTGCCTCCGAGGGCTATGAGTTCCTCCTCGAGATCGCCCGCCAGTCGGTGCCCGACGGCTACGGCAACAGCTACTTCTGGGTGAAGCCGGACCGAATCGTGCCCGCTGACCGGGTGAAGGCGGTCGGCGGCCGGCTCGACCACACCGGTGCCGAGGTGCGCCCGTTCGACGAGCCGGGCGCGGTCGGGATCGCCCGGTGGTTCAAGGCTCACGGCATCGACACCATCGGGGTCTGCCTGCTGCACTCCTACGCCAACCCCGCGCACGAGCAGCGGATGCGCGACATCCTCGCCGCCGAGCACCCCACCGCGGTGGTCTCGATCTCCTCGGAGGTGCTGCGGGAGTACCGCGAGTACGAACGTTCGATGACCACCCTGGTCGATGCTGCGGTCAAGCCCAAGGTGGCCGGCTACGTCGGCTCGATCAGCCGGCGGCTGGCCGGCATCACCGGTGGCCAGGACGTGCCGTTCTACGTGATGAAGTCCAACGGCGGCGTGCTGTCGGCCGCCGAGGTGGTGCACCAGCCGATCAGCACGGTGCTGTCGGGTCCCGCCGCCGGCGCGCTGGGTGCCGCGATGATCGCGGCCAACGCCGGGTTCTCCAAGGTGCTCACCTGCGACGGCGGCGGCACCTCGACCGACGTGTCGGTGGTGCTGGGCGGCGAGCCGACCCTGACCACCGAGGGCAGCGTGGGGGCCTACCCGTCCAAGATCCCGATGATCGACGTGGTGACGGTGGGCGCCGGCGGCGGCTCGATTGCCTGGATCTCACCGGAGGGCGCGCTCAAGGTCGGCCCGAAGTCCGCAGGGGCCGATCCGGGCCCGCTGTGCTACGGCATCGGTGGCACCGACGTCACCGTCACCGACGCGCACCTGGTGCTGGGCCGGATCCCGCCGCACCTGCTGGGCGGCGAGATCGGTCTCGATCCCGCCGCCGCCCAGGCCGGGCTCACCGAACTGGCCGGCCGCCTCGGGCTGGAGCTGGCCGCCTGCGCGCACGGCGTGCTCGAGATCTCGGCCTGGAACCAGGCCAACGCGCTGCGCCAGATCACCGTGCAACGCGGCCTGGACGTCCGCGAGTTCACCCTGACCACCTTCGGCGGCTCGGGTTCGCTGCTGCTGTGCCGGCTGATCGACATCCTGAACCTGCGCGGCGTGCTGGTGCCGCCGAACCCGGGCAACGTCTCGGCGTTCGGCCTGCTGACCGTGGACGTCAAGAACGACTACGTCCAGACCGCGGTCGCATTGCATTCCCAGCTCGATCCGGCCGAGGTGAGCGCTGCCTTTGCCGGGTTGACCGAGCAGGCCGCCACCGCGCTGGACCGGGAGGGCTTCGGGCCGGGGCAGCAGCGCTTCGTCCGGACGGCGGACCTGCGCTACTTCGGCCAGGCCTTCGAGGTCCGGGTGCCGGTCCCCGATGGAGAACTGGCCGAGCAGGTGCTGGCCGGGGTCGCCACTGCCTTCCACGACGCCCACCGCGGCCTGTACGGCTACGACTTCTCCGAGCAGCCCGGCCAGCAGGTGGAGTGGGTCAACCTGCGAGTCTCGGGGATCGGGCCGATCCGCCGCCCGGAACTGCGCCGGCAGCCTCCGGTCGAGGGCAGCGTGGACCGGGCGCGCACCGGCACCCGGTCGGTCTGCTTCGACGGGCACCCCTACCTGCCCACCCCGCTGTACTGGCGGGCCGACCTCGGTCCCGGCGACGTGCTGGCCGGCCCCGCGGTGATCGAGGAGTTCGGCTCGACGGTGCCGCTGCACCCCGGGTTCACCGCCACCGTGGACGAGTACGCCAACCTGCTGATCACCCGCGAGGCGACAGCGAGTGAGCATCGCAGGCGCCCCGGCGCCGAGGAGCGGAGCGAGCGCGGAGCCGAGCCGAGCGACCTGGAGGCAGCTTCATGACTACCGCCGATTACCTACCGACCGTGACGTCCCTAACGGCCGATCAGGGCGTGAGCGTCGACCCCATCGTGCTGGAGATCGTGCAGGGCAGCCTGGCCGCCGTCGAGCGGGAGGTCGAGACCGCGATCGCGCGCACCTCGCGCTCGCCGATGATCCGCGACGCGCACGACTTCCGGGCCGGCATCCACGACCGGCTGCTGCGCAAGCTGACCGGCCGCAGCTACTCGGCACTGGTGCATCCGATCGCCCGGGACTTCCCGCTGAGCGAGATGCGTCCAGGCGACGTGTTCTTCCACAACGATGTCTACCGCTCCGAGGGTGGCATCGGCCACCTGCCCGACCTGTGTGTCACCGTTCCGGTTTTCGCACCAGGGAAAACCGGCGCTGCCGATGATCTACAGGTGGTCGCCTTCGTGCAGGCCTTCGGTCACCACGACGACATCGGCGGGGCGGTGCCCGGGTCGATGCCGAGCTCGGCCACCAGCGTCTTCGAGGAGGGGCTGATGGTGCCGCCGATCAAGCTGTGGGACGCCGGCGTCCCCAACCGGGCGGCACTGACCATCATGACCCGCAACTCCCGGATGCCCGACTCGCTGGCAGCCGACCTGGATGCCGAGTGCTCGGCCTGCCTGATGGGTTCCCGCCGGCTGGGCGAACTCTTCGCCCGCTACGGCCGCGACGTCGTCGAAGCCTGCTTCGACCAGATCGTGGACCGGACCACCGAGACCTACCGGCGCGAGATTCTGGCCAAGATCCCGGTCGGCAGTTGGACCTGGGAGGACTACGCCGAACACGACGGCGTGGAGCCGCCCAAGCTGCACACCCAGCGGATCACGTTGACCCGGACCGGTGCCGATGACCCGGACGGTGAAAGGCTGATCCTGGACTTCACCGGCACCGCGCCGCAGGCCAAGGGCCCGATCAACCATTGCGGCAACTACGCCGACGGCAACTTCCTGAAGAAGTGGCTGGCACCGGTGCTGCGCAACCTCGCCGACAGCCCCGAGCGGATGGCGGAACTGGACGTCAACGAGGGCGTGGTGCCGCTGATCGAGATGCGGTTCCCGCCGCCGGGCACCCTGCTCACCCCGGTGTTCCCGGCCCCGACCAACGCCCGGACGTTCGTCATCCTGCGGCTGCTCGGGGTGCTGGCCGGCGTGCTGGCCAAGGCGGTCGAGGGCCGGATGCCGGCCGACCAGGAGACCATCCGCTACACCGGCGTCTACGGCGAGGACACCGAGGGCCGGCCGTACCTGATGCGCGAGGTGCTCGGCGGCGGTTCGGGCGGGCGGTACTACGCCGACGGCGAGGACACCATTCACGTGGTGCCCGACTCGCGCAACCTGCCGACCGAGTTCACCGAGGCGCGTTTCCCCTTCCTGGTCGAGCGATTGGGACTGGCGGTGGACTCCGGCGGCCCGGGGGAGTTCCGCGGCGGCCTGGGCTACGACAAGCACATCCGGATGCTCAAGGACGCGCACTTCATGTCGATCGCGGACCGTTCCATCCTGGCGTGCTGGGGAGTGAACGGCGGCAGGGCCGGCCGGTCGTTCTCGGTGGTGATCGACCCCGGCGGTGCGAACGAGCGGGTGGTGGACGCCCTCGCCGACGCCGAACCGGTCCGGGCCGGCGAGGTGATCCGGATCCGCACCACCGGCGGCGGTGGCTGGGGCGACCCGCTGCGGCGCGACCCGGCGGCGGTGCTGCGCGACGTCCGGTGGGGCAAGGTGTCTGCCGCGGCGGCGCGTGCCGACTACGGCGTGGTGCTGACTGGTGAAGGGGACGAGGTCGCGGTGGACGAGGCCGCTACCGGGGCGCTACGGGCCGACCTGCGGGCGGCCCGCCAGCCCGACCAGCCGTTCTTCGACCGCGGTCCGGGCTATGCCGAGCTGTCCGGCGGTGCGGAGTACTCCGAGTACGACCGCCTGGAGACCACGTAGGCCGCTGAGCTTGCGCGACGGCGCACGGTGTTCACGGCCAGCATCGCACTCCGGCGCACCACGATGTGGCCGCCACGCAGCGCGGAATTACTTGCGAGCTACCCTGACGCACTCAGGGCTCGGCAGCCGTTCAGGTGGGTCATCGCTCCACCAGGCAAACTCCAAGGTGTCCAGGTAGCCGTTCTCGACCCATACGAGCAATTCCCCCACGGACGTGCCATCGGGGTCGGAGACGACCGCCGACAGCGGGGCCGGGCCATCGCGGAAGGTCGACGCCGGCGCC
>JAVEEO010000140.1 GCA_030840415.1 Pseudonocardiales bacterium
CGACTGCCTGGTCCGCGGCCGGCCGCGCAATCGGCTGCCCTTCAACATCGCCCAGTACGCGCTCGCGTTCCTGACCGCCCGGCTGGTGTACGCCGCGCTCTCCGGCGAGCCGTTCACGCCGCTGGCCCAGGTCCCGCCACCCAACCTGCCCGCCTCGCTGGTCGCGGCAGCGGCCTTCCTGCTGGTGAACAACTCCCTGGTCGGCCTCGCCGTGGCGATCAGCCTGCAGCTGCGGCTGCACCGGGTGCTGCTCGAGGACCTTGCCTGGCAGATCTCCACCTCGGCGCCGCTGCTGGGCCTCGGGCCGCTGGCCGCCCAGGCGATGTCCTGGACGCCCTGGTCGATCGTCCTGCTGCTGGTTCCGATCGCGGCCCTGCACCGCAGCGGCAAGACCGCGATGCGACGGGAGCAGGAGGCCTTTCGCGACACCCTGACCGGGTTGGCCAATCGCACCATGCTCACCAACGCCACGGAACGGGCCCTGTCGTCGGCGACCGGCCAGACCGCCATGCTGCTGATCGACCTCGATCACTTCAAGGACATCAACGACACCCTCGGGCATGCCGTCGGCGACCAGATGCTGATCGCGGTAGCCGAACGGCTCAGCGCCGAGGCCGGTCCCGACGACCTGGTCGGTCGGCTGGGTGGCGACGAGTTCGTGGTGCTCAAACGCAGCGCCACCGATTCCGAGTCGGTGATCGAGTTGGCCGAGCGGCTGTGCGCGACGGTCTGCGAACCGGTCGTGCTGCACGGTGTCACCCTGACCGTCGGCTGCTCGGTCGGCATCGCCTTCAGCCCGCAGCACGCGGAGTCGGTCGCCGACCTGTTGCGCTGTGCCGACATCGCCCTCTACGCGGCCAAGGCGACCAGGGGCACCGCGGCGGTCTACGACCGTCAGGGCGATCGGCACTCGGCCGCCCGGCTCGGGTTGCAGGCAGACCTCCGCTCGGCGCTGGAGGATGACCAGGACACCCAGTTGTGGGTGGCCTACCAGCCCCAACTCGACCTGGCCAGCGGCCGGATCGCCTCGGTGGAGTGCCTGGCGCGCTGGCAGCACCCCACCCTGGGCAACATCTCGCCGGACACCTTCATCCCCATTGCCGAAAGCACCTCGCTGATCGACATGCTGCTGCACCGGGTGCTCGACCAGGCGCTGGGCCAGCTCGCCGACTGGGACGCCGGCGGCCTGCGGCTGACCGCCTGCGTGAATCTGTCCGCCCGCCAGTTGAGCGACCTGTCGCTGCCGGCCACCGTCGACCGGCACCTCAGGCGGCACGGCATCCCGGCCGGCCGGCTGGTCCTCGAGGTCACCGAGAGCCGCCTGATGGCCGATCCCGAGCACAGCATCGGCATCCTGCGCGGACTGCACGAGCTGGGCGTGCAGATCTCCATCGACGACTTCGGCACCGGGTACTCCTCCCTCGCCTACCTGCAACGCCTGGCCGCCGAAGAACTCAAGATCGACAAGAGTTTCATCGCCCAGCTGGGTGAATCCGGCAACGCGACCATCGTCCGGAGCACCATCGACCTCGGCCACAACCTCGGGCTGCGGGTGGTGGCCGAAGGCGTCGAGGACACCCACACCGCCGATCAACTGGCCGAGATGGGCTGTGACCTGCTGCAGGGCTACCTCATCGGCAAACCGATGGCCGCCGCCGACATCCCCGCTCTGCTGGCCGCGCCGACGCCGCCGGTCCGCCGCCGCGCGATCAGCGGCGAACGGACCGGTGCCACTGCCCGACAGCGACTGCTGGAACTACTGCCCAAACCTCCCGTCCACCCGGCGCCACCGGTCGCCGTCCTGCTCGACAAGGCTGAGTGAGTTCGCGATGTTCCTGGCCTTCATGACCCTGCTCCTGCTCTGTTCGGCGGCGCTGCTGGGCGGCCGGCTGGAGCTGCTGGCCGGCCTGCGGTTGCGGCACAGCTGGCTGATCCTGCTGGCCCTCGGGGTCCAGGTGGTCATCACCGCGGTCGCCTCGACCGGCCCGCGCCCGGTGCTGGTTGCCCTGCACCTGGCCAGTTACGCCGCCGCCGGCTTCGCGCTGTGGGCGAACCGGGCCTTGCCGGGGCTGCTGATCCTCGGCACCGGCGCGCTGGCCAATGCCGTGGTGATCGCGTTGAACGGCGGCACCCTGCCCGCCGACCCGCACGCCCTGGCCGCGGCCGGCCTGGCCACCGACGGCTCGGCCTTCGCCAACAGCGGGGCGGTCGAGCACCCGGTGCTGCCGTGGCTCGGTGACATCGTCGCGACCCCCGCCTGGCTGCCGTTCCGCAACGTGATCAGCATCGGCGATCTGGTCATCCTGGCCGGGGCGGGCGTTCTCCTGCATGCGGTGACCCGGAGCAAGCTCGCCGTGCCGTTCCTGGACCCCGCCCGCCGCCACCGGCCGCAGCACAGTGGCACATCGCCATGACGAGTGGCGCATTGTCGCAAGGTTGCAGGATGCTCGGCCGCGCCGGAACCGCCAGAACCCCTCGCTGCCGGATAGGGTGCGCTTCCCGTCCCGGCCCACCCCGTCCTTCGAAGGGCTGACCGTCATGCAACCGAACTACGGCCCGCCGCCGCCCCAGCGAGCTCCGCTGCAGTGGCACCCGCTGCCGCCCGTCCAGCCGGTGCGCGAGGCTCCCGGCCGGGGTCTGGCCATCACCGCCGTGGTGCTGTCGGCCGTGGCACTGCTCGGGGTGCTCGTGACAGCGGTCTGGGTGCTCGTCGCAACGACGCCGGCCGATGACGGCGGTACCAGCACCGGGCCGCTCACCGGGCAGCTGTCGGCCTCACCCGGCGGCGGCCCGGTCACCGGCGACACCCTGGCCCGCGCTGTCATCGATCGGATCACCCAGGACGGCGGCGAGGTATCCCGGATGGACTGCCCCGAGACGCCGAAGGCCGGTCAGGGGGTGGTGACCGTCTGCCACGGTGTGATCAGCTCCTCGGACTGGGCCGTCATCGTGTACTTCGAGGACAAGGACGGTCACTTCACCCTCGAACCGCTCTGAGGATCGCCGAGCCGTTCGACCTGGCCGACCACCTCGTCCGCGCAGCCGTAGGCCAGCGTCACCCCGGCGCCGCCGTGGCCGTAGCAGTGCACGACCGGTCCGCCGGCACCGAACTCGGTGTCGAGCCGGACGGTCGGACGGACCGGCCGCAGTCCCACCCGGTGGGCCACGATCCGGGCGCCGGCGACCCGCGGATCCAGTGCCGCGCACCTGGCCAGCACCGCCTCGGCCGTCGCGGGACGGACCTCGAGACCGGCATCGCCGTCCTCCGCGGTGCCGCCCAGGATGACCGTCCTCCCACGGGGCACCAGGTAGGTCAGCCGGTCGGCGTCGTGCTGGTCGAGCAACCACTCGGACAGGCCGAACTGCTCCACCACGACGATCTGGCCGCGCACCGGAGCGAGAGTCCGGTCACCGGTCAGCTCGCCGGCGCCCAGCCCGGTGCAGTTCACCGCGACGTCCACGCCGGTTAGCGCCGCCGACAGCTCGGTGAGCCGGCCGGTCAGGACCGCGGTACCGGCCTCGCGCAATCGGGCGGCGAGCCAGGCCAGGTGCAACGCCATGTCCACCACCGGCACCCTCAGGCAGTACCCGTCGAGGTATCCGGGCGGCAGCTGCCCGCCGGCGGCCCGGGTCAGGCCCGGCACTGCCGAACGCCACCACGGGTCGGCGACCGGCTCGCGGAACAGCTCCCGGCCCGGCCGCAGCCGCACCCCGGTGGCCGGCTCGTCCGCCAGCGCCTGCAACGCGGTGTAGCTGGCGGCCAGCCAGCCGATCACCTGAGCGTCCGGACTGGCCCGGTAGGGGTACCAGAGCGCCGCCGCCACCGAGGACGTGGTGGCCTCTCCCCACTCGGCGGCCACCACCTCGACCTGGTGGCCGGCCTCGACCAGCCGCAGCGCGCTGGTCAGGCCCAGCACGCCGGCCCCCACGACACGTACCCTCATCGCAGTATCTCACCACGCGAACCCCCGTTACCGGTTTAGGATTCGCGCCATGAGTGAGGGACGCTGCGGCGCAAACATCAGCCAGGTTCGCGAGGTCGTCGGCGACGAGGGGCAGTGGCTCGACAAGTTCGAGGACAGCTGCGGCCTGGACGCCGGCCACGAGGGTGAGCACGTGTTCAACAGCTCCGACGACGAGCATCTGCGCTTCGACGAGCAGAGCAAGCAGCTCGGCTCCTACCGGGACGCCCCGGCCGAGGGCGCCGCGCCGGTCATCCGGTTCGACGCCGACGACACCACCGCCATCAGCGGCTAGCGGTTTCCCCGTCCGCAACCCGCATGGCGTACTGCTCGGAGGGTCATCGCGCCATGCCACCGATCAGCGCTGCACCGACCAGCTCTGGATGGTGATCTGGCGCGCCGGCGGGTTGGGCACGGTGGTCGGGTCATAGATCAGCACCTTGGCCCGCAGCCGCAGCTTGCTGGTGTCGACGCTGCAGCTGGCCGCCGCCTCGCAGAGATAGACGTCGAGATAGACCACCGTGCCACCCGGCCCGAAGCCGGTGGAATTGTCGGGAATCTCGATCACCGGGCCGCTGTAGCTGATTGAACCGGTCTCCTTCACCCACAGCGCCCTGGCCACCACCCCGAAGCGCAGCACCTGCGAGGTGATGTTGTTCAACGCCAGGTCGATGACTGCCTCGGTGACGTAGGTGGTGCCCTGGATGTAGAACGCTCCGGCGTACGCGGTCGTGGTGGATAGCACCGCGCACTGCCCCGCGGAACCCCCGGTGTAGGTGCTGGTCAGGCAGTTGCCTCCCGGGATGCTGGTGTTCTCGCCGCGGAACGTCGGTGGCAGGTAGCCGAGGTCCAGCTGCATGGCGTCGATGGTTTCGGCCCCGGCATGCCCCAGCTTGGCTGAGTAGCTCACGCTGGCGCCCGTGGAGGTTCCGCTATGCACGGCGGCGGCCAGCGCTCCAGTGCTGCTGCCAAACACGTTCACCGACGCGGTCTGCACCCCGCTGCCCGAGGTTGCTGGCAAGGTCGCGGTGATCGTGGTACCGCCCGCCGGGGTGAATGACACGGTTCGGACATCGCCGACGAGCCCAGCGGTGTTCCTGTACACCACGCGCAGGGTCGCGGACTTGAGCACCGACCCCGCCGGGATCGTCGCGGGAGCGTAACCGCCCAGGGTGAAGGCGCCGGTCTGGGTGGCTGGGGTGGTCTTCGTCCAACTGGCGCCCGCACTGTCGACGTTGGCCAAGTTGGACGCGGTCACCGTGCCGGCGTACACCGCATCGGCGCTGGTCACGCTAGCGGGCTTGGTAGTGGCCGTGGGCGGCGTGGCGGGATCGTCGCCGCTGCGCACGCCGTATACCGCGATCATCTTCTCGTGGGCGTGA
>JAVEEO010000144.1 GCA_030840415.1 Pseudonocardiales bacterium
CCCGGCGACCACCCCGGCCGGGTCGTTCAGGGCGCCGACGTCCACCCCGAACACCCGCTCGGGTCCGAGCGCGGCCACCAGCCCGGCCATCGTGCCGCCGGAGCCGAGCGCGACGACGGCGGTATGCAGCTTCGGCAGTTGGCCGAGCAGCTCACGGCCGGCTTCGAGGTAGCCGAGCGAGGCGACCGCGCTGGTACCGCCCAGGCCCAGCAGTACCGGCCGAGCACCGTCGGCGCGCAGCTGCTCGGTGATGCCGGCCGCGACCTCGGCGAGCTCGACGAAGTCCACGTCGCCGGCCCAGTGCACCTGGGCGCCGAACAGGCCCTCCAGCGCGACATTGCCGCCGCGAACCCCGTCGTAGCGGCCGGGAAAGACCAGCACCACCCGCAGGCCGAGCCGGACGCCGACGGCGGCGGTCAGCCGGGCGTGGTTGCTCTGCGCGCCGCCGATGGTGACCAGGGTGTCGGCTCCGTCGGCCAGCGCGGCGCCGACCGAGAACTCGAGCTTGCGCAGCTTGTTGCCGCCGCCACCGAGGCCGCCGAGATCCTCCCGCTTGATCCACAGGTCGTCGCCGTTCAACCCGAGCGCGGCGGCCAGCCGGGGTGCGGGTTCCAGCGCGGTGGGCCAACTGCCGAGGGTCACCCGGGGTGCCGAAGCCGTCATGCTCACACCGTAGCGGCGTAGGACGGCAGCTCGCGCAGATCCCGCAACGGCGACAGGAAGACCGGCAGGAAGGCCAACGCGCCGCCCACCGCGACCACGAACAGGGTCTGCCGGACGCCGATCACCGAGCCGAGCACGCCGCCGAGGAAACCGCCGAGCGGCATGGTGCCCCACACCAGGAACCGCATGGTGGCGTTCATCCGGCCGAGCAGCGCGGGCGGGCACAGGCCCTGCCGGAAGCTGACCTGGGTGATGTTGTAGATCACCACGCACACCCACATCCCGGCCTGGGCCACAGCCAGCAGGCCCAGCGTCCAGTCGCGGTGGACGAACGGCGCGACGAAGCCGAAGGGTCCCATCGCCAGCGCCGAGAGCCAGATCGCCGGGCCCTGGCCTACGCGTTCGGCAACCCGGCGGGCCAGCAAGGAGCCCGCCAGGCCGCCGATCGCCGAGGTGGACTCGATCAGGCCGATCCAGCCCGGGGACAAGCCCAGCTCGCGGGCCAGCAGCACGTAGAACACCCCGGCGGCCATCGAACCGAACAGGTTGGACGTGCCGGTGTATAGCGCGATCGAGCGCAGCAACCGGTTGCCCAGCACGAACCGCAGCCCTTCGGTGATCTCGCGACGCAGGTTGCGGTCGGGGTGGCGGTCGGGCTTCGGCGGCCGTGCGGTGATGGCCGTGACCCAGGACGCCGACCAGAGGAAGCTGAGTGCGTCCAGCAGGATCGCGTACGGCGCCGTCAGCACCTGGATCAGCACTCCGCCGACGCTCGGCCCGCCGATCTGGGACACCGATTCACTGGCCTGCAGCTTGGCATTCGCGTCCACCAGTTGCCCGCGGCCGACCAGTTGGGGAAGGTAGGACTGGTAGGCCACGTCGAAGAACACCGTGCAGATGCCGGTCACCAGCGCGACGGCGTACAGCTGGCCCATGGTGAGCACGCCCTGCCAGTGCGCGAGCGCGACGGAGCCGAGTGCCAGCGCACGCAGAACGTCGTTGACGATCAGGACGGTACGGATCCGCATCCGGTCGACCCAGGCGCCGGCCGGCAGGCCCACCACCAGGAACGCGGCCATCTGGAAGGTGATCAGCAAACCGACCTCGAAGGTGCTGGCATGCACGCTGAGGATCGCGATCAGTGGCAGCGCCAGCTGGCTGATGGTGGAGCCGAACTGGCTGACCGTCTCGCCGATCCACAGCCGCCGGAAGTCGAGGTGGTGCCAGAGGCCACGGCGCGGGTCGGGGTCGGCGGTCACCCGGCTATCCTGCGACGAGTGATTGATAGTTGTCAATCACTTGCTCTAGAGTGGTGGCATGCAGCAGCGCAGGCCCGCCACCGACGAGGAGGCCAAGGCGCTGGCCTCGGCATTGCGGTTGCGAATCCTGCGGATCTGCCTGGGGGAGGCGCGCACCAACAAAGAGATCGCCGAGTTGCTCGGACGTGATCCGGCCAGCGTCCTGCACCACATCCGGACGTTGGTGCGCACCGGGTTCCTGCAACCGCAGGCCGAACGCCGCGGTGCGCGCGGGGCCAGGGAGGTCCCGTACCTGGCCACCAAGAAGTCCTGGCAGCTCAGCGCCCCGGCGGTGGACCGGTCGCTGCTGGACGCCTTCCTGGAGGAACTGGCCCTGGTGCCGCGGGAGGAGGTGGACCTGGCCCGGCTCGGGCTGCGGCTGTCGCCGGCGCACCTGGAGGAGTTCCGCGACCGGCTGCGAAACCTGCTCGACGAGTTCGCGCAACTGCCGGAGGATCCGTCCGGGGCGGCCTGGTCACTGTTCCTGGCCCTGCATCCCGACCCCAACCGGCCGTCCTCCGCCGGTGACCGGCGGACCGTGGCCGATGATGGTGATGGTGCAAGCACCGACCGAGCCGGAGGTGA
>JAVEEO010000146.1 GCA_030840415.1 Pseudonocardiales bacterium
GGCGGCGTCGTCGGGACTGCCGTCCTCGACGGCCAGCGCGATCCCGGACACGACCCCGGTGCCGCGGCCCCAGGAGCCCTTGATCCCGACGCCGACCCGGCGGCCGGAGCGGGCGTGCTCGTCCAGCCAGCCCGGCACGTCGTCCGGGCCGAGCTCGGCGCCGGTCACGTCGAAGCCCGACTCCGCCTCCGGCTGCGGCGCGGTCAGCGTCGCGAACAGCCGCTCCCGCAGCACCCGCAACTGCAGGGTGTCGAACAGCTTGTAGACCTCGTCCCGGTCCCACTGGCCGAGCTTGAGGTCGTCGGGGGTGACCGGGACCTGGACGTCGCGGACCAGCTCGGTCAGCCGGCGGTTGAGCAGCACGCTGGACACGTGCGCGCGCAGCGTGTCGCCGGCCTTGCCCTTCACCTCGTCCACCCGCTCGTTGAGCGCGGTCAGCGAGCCGAAGTCGCGCACCCACTTCGCGGCGGTCTTCTCCCCCACCCCCGGCATGTTGGGCAGGTTGTCGCTCGGGTCGCCGCGCAGCGCGGCGAAGTCCGGGTACTGCGCCGGGCTCAGGTCGTACTTGGCCTGCACCTCCTCCGGGGTGAACCGGGTCAGCTCGGAGACGCCCTTGCGCGGGTAGAGCACGGTGACCTGGTCGTTGACCAACTGCAGCGCGTCGCGGTCACCGGTGCAGATCAGTACCTGCATGCCGTGCTCGGCGGCCTCCTCGGTGAGGGTGGCGATCACGTCGTCGGCCTCGTAGCCGGGCACCGAGAGCATCGGGATGCGCAGTGCGGCCAGCACCTCCTGGATCAGCGACACCTGGCCCTGGAACGGCCCTGGGGTGCTGGACCGGTTGGCCTTGTACTCGGGGTAGGAATCGCTGCGGAAGGTCTGCCGGCTGACGTCGAAGGCGACCGCGAGGTGGCTGGGCTGCTCGTCGCGGAGCAGGTTGATCAGCATCGAGGTGAAGCCGAACACCGCGTTGGTGGGCTGGCCGGTGCGGGTGGAGAAGTTCTCGACCGGCAGCGCGTAGAAGGCCCGGTAGGCGATCGAGTGGCCGTCGATGAGCAGCAGCCTGGGGGTGCCGGCTGAACCTGACTCAGAAGCGGTCGCAGAAGCTGGCTCGGTGGCTGTCACGGTGGCTGAGTCTAGGCCAGGGGTCGGACAGCCCTGCCGGCCTCAGGTCGCGCTGGCCAGCCCGGACTGGTGGGCCGGACGGATGGCGCAGCTCAGCCGGGCGGTGCAGATCCGGCGGTCGTTCTCATCGGTGATCACGATCTCGAACTGCGACAGGGTGCGCCCGGCGTGGATCGGGGTGCAGACGGCGGTGACCAGGCCCTGGGTGGCCGCCCGGCTGTGGCTGCAGTTGAGCTCGATGCCGACGGCGATGTGGTCCGGGCCGGCCAGCAGGGCGGCCGAGTACGAGCCGACGGTCTCGGCCAGCACCGCCGACGCGCCGCCGTGCAACAGCCCGTACGGCTGCCGGTTGCCCGCCACCGGCATGGTGGCGACCAGGCGCTGGGGGTTGGTGTCGACGATCTCGATGCCCAGCCGGCTGGCCAGCTGCTCCTCGGTGCCGTCCCAGCGCTTGCTGAAGTCGTCGAGGATCGCCTGCTGCGCGGGTGTGATCATGCCCCTCTGCCTACCACACGGCCCGGGATGACCCCGCGCACGGTGCGGCGACGGCGAAGCGCGATCCGATCCATGGTGTCGGCGATTCCCAGGCTGCGGCGCAGCGCGGGAACCGAGGCGATCCGGCGGACCACCAGCGGGGCGAAGCCCAGCCGGGCCAGGTACCGGTTGGCGTCGCGGGCGTTGGCCTGGACCCCCACCACCACGTGGCCGATCTCGCGGTCCTCGGCATGCCGGACCGCTCCGGTCAGCAGTGCCCGGCCGGCTCCCCGGCGGCGGAACGACGGCGCCACCAGCAGGTGGGAGATGTAGAGGGTGACCGCCGGTGCCAGTACCCCGATGTGCTCTTCGACCAGCACCGCGAAGCCGACCAGCTGCTGGCTGGCCTCGTCCACCGCCACCAGCACCAGCCGGTCGAGGTCGTCCAGCAGCGCGCGATAGCGGTCGGCGAGTGAGTCCGGATCACCCTTGCGGGCCCGGCGCCCGATGTGCTCGGTGACGCCGTTGTCGACGGTGAGGGAGATGAGTTCGCTGATGTCGGAGGACACGGCCGGCCTGATTCGCAGGTTGCCTCTCGACACGTCCGCTCCCATCTCGAATTGATTCCGGTGCTGGGCGGGTTTGTTCAGTTGTTGCTCAAACCCGAACGCACATTAGCGTGCGCGGCCCGGCTCCGACAGGGCAATGCCTGGTATTGGGTGCAACGAAACTGCCCGTCACCGCCTGCGTACGCAGGGTGACCAGCACTCCGGACGCCGCAGGCAGCGACGGGCAGAATCGAACGGCAGGACCGCAGCCGGGCTAGGAGACCGCGGCGATCTCCTCACCCAGGTAGGCGGCCCGGACCCGGTCGTCGGCGAGCAGTTCGCGGCCGGTGCCGGTGAGCACGATCTCGCCGGTCTCCAGCACGTAGCCGCGGTTGGCCAGCGCCAGCGCCTGGGCGGCGTTCTGCTCCACGATCAGCACGGTCACCCCGCTGGAGTTGATCTCCCGGACGATGTCGAAGATCTGCTTGACGATCAGCGGGGCCAGCCCCATCGACGGCTCGTCCAGCAGCAGTAACCGGGGCTTGCCCATCAGCGCGCGGCCGATCGCCAGCATCTGCTGCTCGCCACCGGACAGCGTGCCGGCGTGCTGCTTGATCCGCTCCCGCAGCCGCGGGAACAGCTCCAGGACGTGCTCGAGCAGCTGGGCGTCGGGCCGCTTGAAGCGGAACGCGCCCATCTCCAGGTTCTCGTGCACCGTCATCCGCGGAAAGACCCGGCGGCCCTCGGGCACGTGGCAGATGCCCATGCTGATCAGCTTGTGGGCCGGGATGCCGTCGATCCGCTCGCCGTCGAACAGAATCTGGCCGATCGCCGGTTGCAGCATCCCCGAGACCGTCTTCTGAGTGGTGGTCTTGCCGGCACCGTTGGCACCGAGCAGCGCGACCACCTCACCCTCGTACACCTCGAAGCTGACGCCCTTGAGGGCCCGGATCGCGCCGTAGCGCACCTCGATGTCCTGGACCTGCAGCAGCCCCTCGCTCATCGCGGCAGCTCCCCTCTGTCGTGCTGGTCGGCGGCCTCGGCGGGCGTCTGCCCGACCAGTTCGCCCAGCGGTACGTCGGTGTCGATGCGGTGCAGTTCCGGCTGGCTCAGGTCGAGGTCGGCGACCTCGTCGGCCGGCGTGCCCAGGTAGGCCGCGATCACCTCGGGGTTGCGCTGGATCTGCTCCGGGGTGCCCTCGGCGATCTTCTCGCCGAAGTTGAGCACGATGATCCGGTGCGCGATCGACATCACCAGCTTCATGTCGTGCTCGATCAGCAACACGCTGATCCCGTCCTCGACGTTGATGCCCTGGATCAGGGTTGCCAGCTCGCGCTTCTCGGCCGGGTTGGTGCCGGCCGCCGGCTCGTCCAGCAGGATCACCCCGGGCGCGGTGCCCAGCGCCCGGGCGATCTCGAGCCGGCGCTGCTCACCGTAGGCCAGCGAGCCGGCGATGTCGTTGGCCCGCCGCTCCAGACCCACCCGCTGCAGCAGCTCGTAGGCGCGCTCGCTGCTCTCGCGCTCCTCCCGCCGCTGCCGCGGCAGCCCCAGCATCGCCGAGATCGGACCGGACTTCTGCCGGGTCTCGATGCCGACCTTGACGTTCTCCAGCGCGGTCAGCGCCGGGAACAGCCGGATGTTCTGGAACGTCCGGGCCACCCCCAGCCGGTTGACCACGTGGGTCTTTAGGCCGATCACGCTGCTCGGGGAATCCCCGGCCCGGGCCCGCACCTGGATGCTGCCCTCCTGCGGCGTGTAGACACCGGTGAGCGAGTTGAACAGCGAGGTCTTGCCCGCCCCGTTCGGCCCGATCACCGCCAGGATCTCGCCGCGCTGCATGTGCAGCGAGACGTTGTTGAGGCTGGTGACACCGCCGAAGCGCAGCGTGACGTCCTTGACCTCGAAGACGTTCTCCCTGCCCGCGGTCGGGTGCTCGGAGGTGGCCGAGTCGTTCATCGTCGACGTCATCTCACAACCCCTCACCGGCCGGCACGGCCACCGGTTCCAGACGCTGTCTCTGATCGAAGCCGGACAACTCCACCGCTCGGCGGCGGGCCGGGATCAGGCCACCGGGACGGAAGATCATCATCAGTAGTACCACGGCCCCGATCCACATCTGCCGGTCCGCGGCGGGAACCTGGTCCTTGAGGAACTCCGGCAGCCAGGTCAGCAGCGCGGCGCCGGCGATGGCACCGGGCAGCGAGCCCATGCCGCCGAACACCACGTAGGCCACCACCAGGATCGAGTTGTTCAGCAGGAAGTTGTCCGGCGTGAAGAACCCGATCTGGCTGGCGAAGAACACCCCGGCCACGCCGGAGGTCGAGGCGCCGATCGCGAAGGCCAGCAGCTTGACCCGGAAGGTGTTGATGCCGGTCGCCTGGGCGGCCACCTCGTCCTCGCGGATGGCGGCCCAGGACCGGCCGATCCGGGAGTTCTCCAGCCGCCGGAAGGCCAGCACCACCACCAGCACGAACACCAGCAGCAGGTACCAGTACTGCAACTGGTTCAGGCCCCAGGTGATCTTCACCGGCCCGAGGTTGATGACCGGGTGCGGCACCTGGCTCTGCGGGCCCTGGCTGCCGTTGGTCACCCCGTCGGCGTTGACCGCCACGATCCGGATGATCTCACCGAAGCCCAGCGTCACGATCGCCAGGTAGTCACCGCGCAACCGCAGCGTCGGCGCACCCAGTGCCAGACCCGCCAGCAGGCAGATGACCACCGCGAACGGGATCGCCAGCAGCGGGCTCATCTCCAGCCAGGACGGCGGCTTCACCGGCAGCGAGCCCACCAGGTAGGCGGTGGTGTAGGAGCCGATGGCGTAGAAGGCGATGAAGCCCAGGTCGAGCAGGCCCGCCCAGCCGACCACCACGTTCAGGCCGACCGCCAGCAGCACGTAGATGCCGATCTCGGAGACCAGCACCGACTGCCAGAAGCCGTTGGCCGTCGGCGGGTAGAACAGCGCGACCGCGATCGCGACCATCAGGCCGCTGCGCACCGCGCCCGGGGCGGTGAGGAATGCCCCGCTCGCGGACCGGCCGGAGGCGACCGCGTCGGAGTCGACCTCGACCGTCCGCTCGGAGTGGCGCGGAGCGGTGGCGGCGACGTAGCCACCGGCACCGATCAGGAAGAGCGCGGCACAGGTCATCCAGCCGCCCGCGCCGAGGTTCTGCCACGGGCCGTCGGCCGAGTCGACGTGCAGGTCGGCGCCGATCGAGCTGATCCGGTACAGGGTCAGCACGGTGAGCAGCACGCCGATCGCGCCGAGCGCCGCGCCGGCCCAGCCCAGCGGCCGGATCCGGCGGTAGCTGGCGACCCCGCTCAGCACCAGGCTGATCGCGAAGATCGTCCAGCCCAGCCAGGCCAGGTACTGCACGGCGATCGGGGCCAGCCCGGTGCCGCGGAACAGGTTGCGGGTGTCGGCCAGCGTGGCGTTGCGGTTGGCCGGCGAGAACCAGGTCGAGGTGGCCAGCGAGATGGCGCCGAGCACCGCCCCGATCAGCACCAGCGGCAGGCCCGGACGCCAGCCGAGCGCCTGGTTGACCGCCCGCCGGGTGTTGGCGACCTGGGCGTGCGACATCGCGACCACCAGGCCGGCCGTCAGCAGCACCAGGTAGCCGACGATGCAGACATAGACGCCCAGCGAGTGGTCGACGCCGCCGACGAAGTCCACCACCGCGGAGTGCGAGACGTAGGCGATCACTGCCGAAACCACGCTCAGCACTGCCGCTGCCCAGCCGAAGTTGCGCAGGCCGCTGACGATGCCGGCGGCCAGCAGCAGCACCACGATCACCAGCATCGCCCAGCACAGCCCACCGAAGAAGGCCGAGGCCAATGGCGCCAGGCCGTTGGTGTTGGCCGCGGCGCTGGCGACGGTGCCGAACTTGGCGTCGCCGACCTGGTCGGCCCAGTGCATCAGGGTCTGCGAGGCGACCACCGTCAGCGCGCCGGCGACCATCGGCCAGACGCCGGGCCGGGTGAGGAACGGAACCACCCGCGGCCAGAAGGTCATCGCCAGGAAGGCGAGCACGCCCAGTGCCAGGAACACCAGCACCCGGGGGCCGAACAGCGACTCCTTGATGGCGAACCAGTAGTTGCCGAAGTTGCCTTCCTGCGGCCCCCACATCAGGGCCAGCACCAGGGCGCCGGCCAGGCAGAGCAGCAGCCGGTTGAGCGTTTCAGAGCTGGACCGGTTCATGCCGCACGCCCCAGCCGCTCGCCGAGGATGCCGGTCGGACGGAACATCAGCACCAGCACGAGTACCACGAATGCCACGACGTCGGTCCATTTCGTATCGATGTTGACCAGGGGCACCAGGTTCTCGACGATACCCAGCAGCAGGCCACCGATCATGGCGCCGCGGATGTTGCCGATACCGCCCAGCACTGCGGCGGCGAACGCCTTGACGCCGGGGATGAAGCCCATGGTGTTGCCGAAGCTGAAGTTCAGCCCGAACAGGAAACCGGCCGCACCGCCGAGCAGGCCACCGATGATGAAGGTCCGCGAGATGGTCTTGTCGATGTCGATCCCCATCAGGGCGGCGGTCGGGGCGTCCTCGGAGATGGCCCGGATGCTGCGCCCGAGCTTGGTGACCGAGACCAGCCGGTCGAGGAAGATCATCATCAGCACCGCCGAGGCGACGATGACGATCTGCAGGACCCGCACCTCGGCCCCGAACGGCCGGAAGATCACCGCGTTCTGGTCGAAGAACTCGGGAAAGCTGTTGGAGGTCAGTCGCCCGAACAGCTTGCCGGCGAGTTGGGACAGGAAGAAGGACGCGCCGATCGCCGAGATCAGGAACGCCAGCTTGGGTGCCCCCCGCCTGCGCAGCGGCCGGTAGGCCACCCGCTCGAGCAACCAAGCGATGACGGCTGCCGTGATCGCGCCGGACAGGATGCCGGCGATCAGGATGAAGGGCACCGCCCAGGACGGGGTCGCCTTGCCGTCGCCCACCAGCAGGTGGACGATCGCATAACTACCGAAGGCGCCGGACATGAATACCTCGCTGTGCGCGAAGTTGATCAGCTGCAGTACGCCGTACACGAGCGTGTAGCCCAGAGCGATGAGGGCATACATCGAACCGCGGGTGATCCCGAGGATCAGGTAGTTCATGAAGTCGGTCACGCTTCATACCTTCCGACAGGACAAACGGGATGGTCGGGCCGAACTCACAGATGAGGGGCGCGCCATCCGGCTAGCCGAATTTTCGCGCCCCTCATCCGGGGTTGCTGCTCTACAGAGCCAGCTGGATCAGCTCTGGTCCTGGATCTTGCCCAGCATGACGATCTTGCCGTCCTTCTGCTGGTACAGGTTCACCGTCGCGTTGGCCACCTCGCCGTTGGGCGCGAACTTGACCTGGGTGGTGATGCCCTTGTAGTCGAGGGCGTTGATGGCGTCCGCCACGTCCTTGCGGGTCGGGTTGCCGTTGGTCTTCTGCACCGCGGCCTTCAGCGCCTCGATCATGCCGTTCGCGGCGTCGAAGCACTCCGGGGAGTACGTCGAGGGCGGGGTGTTGAACATCTTCTCGTAGGCCGCCGCGAAGTCCTTGGCCTCCGGAGCGGTGGTGGCGTCCTGGCAACCGCAGGAGAAGTACCAGCCGTTGCCGGCAGCGCCGGCCCCGCTGGTGAACACCGAGGACTTGCCACCGTTGCCGGTCATCTTCAGGCCCTTGTAGCCGGTCGCGGCCAGTGCCTTGGCGAACAGCGCCGCCTGGGCGTCGTAGCCGCCGTAGAACAGCGCGTCGGCGCCGGACTGGGTGACCCGCTGCGCGATCGCGCCGTAGTCCTGGGTGTTGGCCGCGACACCCTGGCTGATGACGTTGGTTCCCTTGGAGGCCAGGGTCTTGCGGACCACGTCGGCAACGCCCTTGCCGTAGGTGCTGGTGTCGTCGACGACGAACACCTTCTTGAACTTCTTGGCCAGCCACTCGGCGGCCTGGGTGCCCTCGGTGCCGTCCGTCGGGACGACCCGGTGGAAGGTGGTGAAGCCGGAGGAGGTCAGGGTGGCGTTGGTGGCCGAGCCGCTGATCAGGCCCATGTTGGCCGCGGCGTAGGTCTTGCCGGTGGCCGAGGTGGGGCCGGAGAACGCGGGGCCGACCACGCCGAGGATGGCCGGGTCCTGCAGCAGCTTCGCGGCAGCGGCCGGCGCCTTGTCGGCGGTGCCGACGTCGTCGGACTCGACGAGCACGATCTTGAAGCCGAGGTCGCCCTTGGCGTTGGCCTGCTCGACGGCGAGCTTGGTGCCGTTGTACTCGTTGATGCCGAGCTGCTGGTTGTCGCCGGACAGCGGGCCCTGCCAGCCGATCTTGTAGGTCTTGTTGCTGTTGGCGTTGCTGCCGCTGCCAGCGGGCTGCTGGGTCAGGTTGTTGTTGCTGCTGTTGTTGCCGCCGCTGTCGTTGGAGCAGGCGCTGAGCGCCATCACTCCTGCTACGCCGATAACGGCGACCTTCGCCAGGGAACTAGTCCGCACTGACGTTTCCTCCTCGTTCCTCGTGCCTTGTAGAGGCCATCGATGATGATCGTGTGGACGTTACGAACCCCAGTACTGCTCGGTAGTGCGTGATGCATTGCGGTAGTACGAGGCTCGTGTCGGTGCACGCTAGCCTGAGTTTTGCCGCAATGGATGGCATCCCGATTAACACTCTCAGGTCGTAACCAAATCGCGTCCCGGCGGTACATACATTTAACAAGTCTTCGGACATACCTCGCCCAGCCGGTAAGCGGGCGGTTACTCAGCGGCGCTGTTGTACAGCCAGTTTCAGAGGTGTCCGGTCTCGGACAACACCACTTCGGCGACGGTGCGCATCGAGGTTCGCTTGTCCATCGCCGCCCGCTGGATCCAGCGGAAGGCCTCCGGCTCGGACAGCCGGTGCTCGGCCATCAGCACGCCCTTGGCGCGCTCGATCAGCTTGCGCGCCTCCAGCCGCTCCTGCAGGCCCGAGACCTCCGCCTCCAGCGCCCTGATCTCGGCGAAGCGGCTGGTGGCCATCTCGATCGCCGGCAGCAGGTCGCGCTTGTGGAAGGGCTTGACCAGATAGGCCATCGCACCGGCGTCGCGGGCCCGTTCGATCAGGTCGCGCTGGCTGAACGCGGTCAGGATCACCACCGGCGCGATCCGGGCGGCCGCGATCTGGCCGGCGGCGGTGATGCCGTCCATCTTGGGCATCTTGACGTCGCAGATCACCACGTCGGGACGCAGCTCTCCCGCCAGCTGCACCGCCTTCTCGCCGTCGGCGGCCTCGCCGACCACGATGAAGCCCTCCTCCTGCAGCATCTCGCGCAGGTCGAGCCTGATCAGGGCCTCGTCCTCGGCGATCAGTACTCGCCGGCCGCCGGGCTGTTCACCGGGTGGTGCCTGCTCGCTCACGACCACGTCCCACCTTCGTCCGATCAGATACCGCGAAGCTGCCGCGGCTGCACCGTGCTGAGCCTATCCGGCTAGACTTCCCTCCGGCTCAAGCCCCTGTGATGGAATGGCAGACATGGTGGACTCAAAATCCATTGCCGCAAGGCGTGTGGGTTCAAATCCCACCGGGGGCACCGATCCGACCTCCTCGCCGGCGCCGCCTCACGCGTTTCGGTGGTGCCGGCGAATGGGTCCGCCCGCCGTGAAGCGAGGATAAAGTGTCCTAACTCGGGCAGGCAAGCGCCGGCTCGCGATCGCTGACTAGATTCAGTCCGTGAGTGCGCACATGACCCCCGAGGAATTCCGCCGGCACGGCCGCGAGGTCATCGACTGGATCGCCGACTACTACCAGGGCCTGGAGTCATTGCCGGTGCTCTCCCAGGTCGCTCCCGGCGAGGTCCTCGACGGCTTGCCGGCTGGTCCGCCGGAGCGGGGCCAGGGCTTCGAAGGGGTGCTGGCCGACCTGGAGTCGGTGATCGTGCCCGGCCTGACGCACTGGCAGCACCCGTCGTTCTTCGCCTTCTTCCCGGCCAACGCCACCGGGCCGTCGATCCTGGGTGATCTGCTGGCCTCCGGCCTGGGCCTGCAGGGCATGCTGTGGACCACCTCGCCGGCGGCCACCGAACTCGAGACCAGGATGCTGGACTGGCTGGCCCAGCTGCTGGACCTGCCGGCCGGTTTCCGGTCCACCGCGGCCGGCGGCGGGGTGATCCAGCACTCGGCCTCCGACGCCGTCCTGGTGGCCCTGGTGGCCGCCCTGCACCGGGCGAGCGGGGGCGCCACCGAGACCGGCGGGGTCGGCACCGGCCGCTTCAGCGTCTACACCTCCGGCCAGAGCCACTCCTCGGTCGAGAAGGCCTGCCGGATCGCCGGCATCGGTACCGCCGCGCTGCGCAAGCTCGACGTCGACCCGGCCACGCTGGCCGCCCGGCCGGAGCACCTGGCCGAACTGCTGGCCGCCGACGTCGCGGCCGGCTGGATGCCGGCCCTGGTGGTCGCGTCGGTGGGCGCGACCGGCACCGGAGCGCTGGACCCGGTCAGCGAGCTGGCCGAACTGGCGCACCGCTACGGCGCCTGGCTGCACGTCGACGCCGCCTGGGCCGGGGTGGCCGCGGTGTGCGAGGAGCTGCGCTGGATCAATGCCGGGGTGGAGCAGGCCGACTCGTACTGCACCAACCCGCACAAGTGGCTGCTGACCAACTTCGACTGCACGGCGTTCTGGGTCGCCGACCGGGCCGCCCTGATCGCGGCGCTGTCGATCCTGCCCGAGTACCTGCGCAACACCGCCAGCGAGTCCGGCGAGGTGTTCGACTACCGCGACTGGCAGGTACCGCTGGGCAGGCGGTTCCGGGCGCTGAAGCTGTGGACGGTGCTGCGCTGGTACGGCGCCGAGGGCCTGCGGGCCCACATCCGCGGCCACGTGGCGCTGGCGCAGGAGTTCGCGTCCTGGGTGGCGGCCGATCCCCGGTTCGAGCTGCTGGCCCCGCACCCGCTGTCACTGGTGACCTTCGCGGTGGCCGCCGGTGCGGGTGGGGATGCCGACGATGCCGACCATGCCGGCCGCCGGCTGCTTGCCGAGGTCAACGCCTCCGGCCGGGCCTACCTGACGCACACCCAGGTCTTGGGCCGGTTCGCCATCCGGATGGCGATAGGTTCGGTGCTCACCGAACGCCGGCACGTCCGGGCGGCCTGGCAGGAGATCTCGGACCGGCTGGCCGAGGCAACTGTGGCCGATTCGCGCGCCACCAATTCGCGCGCGACCGGTTCGGACGCGCCGGATTCGGACGCGGCAGACTCGGGTGCGGCGGATTGAATGGCGGAACCCATTGACTGCACAACCACCGGGCTGACTGCGTTACCGGCCAATATGTCGTAATACAACTATTGCCTATCTCACAGAAGTATGGTGATACTGCTCGGCGTAAGCAGCCGATTGCCCGGCGGTTCGTCCATCCCGATTGCTCGTCCGCGGCTACGCAGGCCGTCCCCGTCGCCATGCGTCCGCGCCTTGTAGGAGGCTTGACATGCAAAGCCAGTCCGAACTCGAACCCGACCTCGATGGCTCCACCAACGTCTTGCTCGCCCCCGTGCCGGGCCCGGAGACCCGTCGGGACCTGGGTCCGGAGTACTTCCAGAAGCACCCCGTGGTGTTCGTGGCGAAGTTCGCCGTCGCCGTACTGCTGATCGCCGCAGGCTGGGTCTGGGTGGCCCTGCAACCAGGCATTCTCTCGGTCGTGGTCACGATCGTCACCAACGGTTTGATGTATGCCCACCTGGTGGAGCTGCAGCACGAGTGCCTGCACGAGCACGCCTTCCGTTCCCGGGGCCTGAACCGGCTGTTCGGATTCGTGTCCGGCCTTCCGATGTTCAGCTCGTACTCGCACTACAAGTACGACCACCTGCGCCACCACGCGTTCCTGGGCACTCCGCAGAACCGGGAATTCTTCAACTACCAGTTCCACAATCTCGATTCACCGATCGGATTCATTCTCGGTGCCTACAACCTCGGCCGGTACACCAACCTGGTGCGCGATCTGGGCCGTTCGCTGATCGGGCGCACCAACCCGAACGTCACCAAGACCGTGGCCGCCCGGCGCATCCGCACCGAGTACCAGGCCTTCCTGGTGATCTTCGCGGTGGCGATCGCCGCCTCGATCGCGACCCACTCGCTGTTCCTGGTGTGGGTGTGGCTGCTGCCCAGCATGCTCGTGGCCGAGCCGACCCACTTCCTGATCGAGCTGCCCGAGCACTACGGGCTCAACACCCAGACCGACCCGAACGTGCTGACCAACACCCGCAGCGTCCGGGCCAGCAAGTTCGGCCACTGGTTCACCAACGGCAACGACCTGCACACCGCGCACCACTTCCACCAGGGCGTGCCGATGGTCAACGTGCCGAAGCTGCACGAGGTGATCAAGACCCGGATCAGCACCTTCGACCCGTCGTTCGTGAGCTTCTACCGCGGCGTGGTCAAGGGCGAGATCCGCTTCCAGGGCGACGACAAGACCTGCATGACCCGCTAGCCCCGCTAGCCCGCACCGACCCGGCCCTGGTGGCAGCACCCGCTGCCGCCAGGGCCGTTGCATGCCCTCAGCCGCCGGTGGTGACCACGTAGTCGTGCGGGTAAACCGAGACGAACCGATCGCCGTAACGCCCGATCAGCGCGGCGGCGTACGCGGCCTGGTAGTGCGCCAACCGGATCTCGACGGTGTTGGTGTCGAGGTCGATCCCCCAGGTAGTCGGCTCGATGCCCTGGCTGACCCAGCCGTCCCGGTCGGAGCCGATCCGGCGCGTCACGGCCTGCAGTTGCGCCTGGGAATTGCGTACCGCACGGAACCGGACCGGGATCTCGCGGCCTTGGTACTTCATCCCGTACCGGGCGATCGCGGCGCGAACCGCCGCGGGTGGCTCACCCACCACATCGATCTCGATGCCGTAGGCAACGATTTGCATGCCGGCATAACCGGGGAACGGCGGCAGCACCCGCTCGAGTCGCATCGCCAGCTGCGCCGCCTGGTAGTTGGCCGCCTCGTCGGTGGAGTAGTCGACGCCGGTGACGTGGGGCACGACCGGCCGAGGCTGCCCGGCGCTGCCGCAAGCAGCTCCGCCTACCAGCACCAGCAGCCCGACGGCCAGCGCCTGGCCCTGTCCGCGAATCGCCATCTGCCACCCCCGGGGTTCGGCTGAGCTGCCGCTGCGGCAACTATGGCCCCGCGTCGGCGCGCCAGGAACAATCGGTACCGAATCGAGGCTTGGGGGTTCTCGGATCGGTCCCGATCCCCGCGTTCAGGCGTTCGGGAGCCGGATCATGCCCTCCTGGGTCACGCTGGCCACCAGCCGGCCGTCGCGGGAGTAGAACTGGCCGCTGGCCAACCCACGGCCGCCCGAGGCCGAGGCCGACGCCGAGACGTAGAGCAGCCACTCGTCGGCCCGGAACGGCCGGTGGAACCACATCGCGTGGTCCAGCGAGGCCATGGTGATCGGGTCGAGCCGGGCGGCCAGGCCGTGGTGGATCAGCACCGAGTCCAGCAGGTTCAGGTCGGAGGCGAAGGTCACCACGCAGACGTGCAGCAGCGGATCGTCGGGTAGCGTGCCGTCGGCCTTGAGCCAGACCCGGTGCGGCTGGTGCTCCCGCGGCCCCTGGCCTCGCTGCACCCACGGCGGGTCGTCGACGTAGCGGACGTCGAAGGGCTGCGGGATCTGGCGCATCACCGCCCACAGCTCGTCGAAGCCCTCGAAGCGCTCGGCCAGCGTCGGCAACGACTCCGGCGGTGGCGCCGAGGGCATCTCGGCCTGGTGGTCGATGCCACCCTGGGGTAGCTGGAAGGACGCCGACAGGACGAAGATCGGCTGGCCGTGCTGGATGGCCAGCACCCGGCGCACCGAGAACGACCGGCCGTCGCGGACCCGGTCCACGGTGTAGATGATCGGCACCGCCGGGTCGCCGGGCCGGATGAAGTAGGAGTGCAGCGAGTGCACCAGCCGCTCGGAGTCCACGGTGCGGCCCGCGGCGACCAGCGCCTGGCCGGCCACCTGGCCGCCGAACACCCGCTGCATCACCACCTTGGGGCTGACGCCGCGGAAGATGTCGGTCTCGATGACCTCCAGGTCGAGCAGCGACACCAGACCGTCCACCACGGCCTGCCCCCGCAGGAAGCCGGTGTCGCCGGCCGCCCTCACCTCGCTGTCAGCGGTCACGTTGCAGGATGCCTCCGATGTGATGGACCCGGATGGTGTTGGTGGTGCCCGGCGTCGACGGCGGCGTACCGGCCACGATGACAACCAGGTCGTCGGGACGGCAGACCCGCTGGGCCAGCAGCGCCGAGTCCACCTGCCGGACCATCTCGTCGGTGGTCTGCACCGTCCAGACCCGATGGGCCACCACGCCCCAGCTCAGCGCGAGCTGGCGCTGGACGGTCTCCTCGGGGGTGAAGGCCAGTACCGCGCAGCGGGCGTGCAGCCGGGCCAGCCGGCGCGCGGTGTCCCCGCTCTGGGTGAACGCGACCAGCGCGGTGGCGCCGAGGGACTCGCCGATCTCCTTGGCCGCCTTGGCGATCACCCCGCCGGGGGTGCGCGGGTCGTGCAGCAGCGCGGCCACGTCCACGGTGGACTGCTCGACCGAGGAGATGATCCGCGACATGGTGGCCACCGCCTGCACCGGGTAGGTGCCGACGCTGGTCTCGCCGGACAGCATCACCGCGTCGGCACCGTCGAGCACCGCGTTGGCCACGTCCGAGGCCTCGGCGCGGGTCGGGCGCGAGTGGCTGATCATCGACTCCAGCATCTGGGTCGCCACGATCACCGGCTTGGCGTTGTCCCGGCAGATCGCGATGGCCCGCTTCTGCACCATCGGCACCTGCTCCAGCGGCAGCTCGACGCCGAGGTCGCCACGAGCCACCATCACCCCGTCGAAGGCCAGGGCGATCTCGACCAGCCGGTCGACCGCCTCCGGCTTCTCGATCTTGGCGATCACCGGACGGCGCACCCCGACCCGGTCCATCACCTCGTGCACCAGCTTGATGTCATCGGGCGAGCGGACGAACGACAGCGCGATCCAGTCCACCCCGAGGGCCAGGGCGAACTCCAGGTCGGCGATGTCCTTCTCGCTCAACGCCGGCACGCTGACCGCCACCCCGGGCAGCGACAGGCCCTTGTTGTTGCTGACCACACCGCCCTCGCTGACGTCGCAGATCACGTCGGTGCCGTTCTCGACCCCGACCGCGACCAGCGCGACGTTGCCGTCGTCGACCAGCAGCTTGTCACCGGGGCGGACGTCGGCGGCCAGTTGTTTGTAGGTGGTCGAGACCCGATCGTGGTCACCCTCGATGTCCTCGACGGTGATCCGGACCCGCTCGCCGGTCGCCCACAGCACCGGGCCGTCGGCGAACCTGCCGAGGCGGATCTTGGGCCCCTGCAGGTCGGCCAGGGTGGCGACGTTGCGGCCGGCGAGCCGGGCCGCCTCCCGCACGCTGTGGAACCGGGTGGCATGGTCCCGATGCTCACCGTGGCTGAAGTTCAGCCGGGCCACGTCCATGCCGGCCTCGACCAGGGCCCTGGTGCGTTCCGGCGGATCGGTGGCAGGACCGAGGGTGCAGACGATTTTCGCGCGGCGGATCACTCCTCCCACCTTAACCGCTCCCGGCAGGTTGCGAGGGACCAGTGGTTGCCGTAAGCCAGGCCGGCCTGTTCAGCCACGGGCAGCGGCCATGATCGCCTCGTCGACGTCGGCACCGGCGGCCTGTGCCCGGCTGGTGGCCTGCAGCACCCGCTTGTAGTCGCGGGGCATGATTACCGAGAACCTGGCCAGCCCCGCGGCCGGGCTCGACTGGAGGTCGGCGAGCAGCCGCGCCGCCACCGCCGAGCCGGTCAGCCGCAGGTGCTCGGCCAGCACCTCGGCCAGCACCTCGTCGTGCTGGGCACCGATCGACTCGATGTCGACCAGCTCGGGATTGACCCGGGCCGGGTCCAGGTCGAGCACGTAGCCGATGCCGCCGGACATCCCGGCGCCGAGATTGCGCCCGGTCGGGCCCAGGATCACCGCCACCCCGCCGGTCATGTACTCCAGCGCGTGGTCGCCCACCCCCTCGGCCACCGCGGTGGCGCCGGAGTTGCGGACGCAGAACCGCTCGCCCACCACCCCGCGCAGGAACAGCCGGCCCGAGGTGGCGCCGTAGCCGATCACGTTGCCGGCGATCACGTTCTGCTCGGCGACCAGGGGCGAGCGCGGGTCCGGGCGCAGCGCGATCACGCCGCCGGACAGGCCCTTGCCGACGTAGTCGTTGGCGTCGCCGAACAGCCGGATCAGGATGCCGGCGGGCAGGAAGGCACCCAGCGACTGCCCGGCCGAGCCGTGCAGGGTCAGGTCGATGGTGCCCGCCGGCAGGCCGTCGGCACCGTAGCGGCGGGTCACCAGCGAGCCCAGCATGGTGCCGACCGTCCGGTTGACGTTGCGCACCGGCAGGTCCAGCTTCACCGGCCGGCCGTCGAGCAGGGCGCCCTCGCAGAGCTGGATCAGGGTGTTGTCCAGGGCCGCGTCCAGGCCGTGTTCCTGCTCGACCCGCTTGGTGAGCGCGGTCCCGTGGAAGGGCTCGGGCACCACCAGCAGCGGGGTCAGGTCCAGCCCGTCGGCCTTCCAATGCTCGACCGCCTTGCGAGTGTCCAGCAGTTCGGCGTGGCCGATCAGCTCCTGCAGGCTGGGGTAGCCCAGCTCGGCCAGCAGCTCGCGGACCTGCTCGGCGATGTATTCGAAGAAGGTCACCACGAATTCCGGCTTGCCGCTGAACCGGGCCCGTAGCTCCGGGTTCTGGGTCGCCACCCCGACCGGGCAGGTGTCCAGGTGGCAGACCCGCATCATGATGCAGCCCGAGACCACCAGCGGCGCGGTAGCGAAGCCGTACTCCTCCGCTCCGAGCATTGCCGCGATGACGACGTCCCGGCCGGTCTTCATGGCACCGTCGACCTGGACGGTGATCCGGTCCCGCAGGCCGTTGAGCAGCAGGGTCTGCTGGGTTTCGGCCAGCCCCAGCTCCCAGGGCATGCCGGCGTGCTTGAGCGAGGTCAGCGGCGCCGCACCCGTCCCGCCGTCGTGGCCAGAAATCAGCACCACGTCGGCGTGCGCCTTGGCGACCCCGGCCGCGACCGTACCGACCCCGGACTCGGCGACCAGCTTGACGTGCACTCGGGCCGCGGAGTTGGCGTTCTTCAGATCGTGGATCAGCTGCGCCAGGTCCTCGATCGAGTAGATGTCGTGGTGCGGCGGCGGCGAGATCAGCCCGACGCCGGGCGTTGAGTGCCGGGTCCGGGCGATCCACGGGTACACCTTGTGGCCCGGGAGCTGGCCGCCTTCACCGGGCTTGGCGCCCTGGGCCATCTTGATCTGCAGGTCGTCGG
>JAVEEO010000183.1 GCA_030840415.1 Pseudonocardiales bacterium
GGTATCAGAGTCGGACGGCTACACAGCCGACCTACGATGGAGTGCTGGCTGCGCTTACCGGTAGTCCGGCGGAGCGGATCGGGATATTGCATGGCTATTTTGAACCAACAGCGGAGGAAGAAGAGCAGGGTCTGAAGGTTCCAACCGCTGCGCACAGGGCTATAGCACGCCTGGTGAAAGCCGGGCTCATTCGGGTGATCTTGACGATAAACTTTGATCGCCTGATGGAGCACGCTCTTGACGCGGCTGGCGTTGCGCACGTCGTTACTGCAACGCCTGCTGCAGTCGCTGGCGCCCTTCCACTGCACCTTCAGCGGTGCCAGGTCATCAAGCTGCACGGTGACTACCTGGACCCGGGGATGCTGAACACCCCGGAGGAACTAGCGAGCTATGACCCCCGAGCAGATCGACTGCTCGACCAAGTTTTCGACGAGTACGGACTCATCGTGGCTGGCTGGTCAGCTACCTACGACCGCGCGCTTCGCAGCGCCATTGAACGGGCGGCTTCGCGCCGCTTTTCCAGTTGGTGGATTGACCCCGGAGAGATCAGTGACCATGCACGCCGCATTATCGCCAACCGCGCCAGCACCGTCGTTCAGGCGACTGGCGATACATTTTTCGCCGCGGTGGCTGACGCGGTGGAGTCGCTAGCTCGTTTGGACGCTCCGAGTCCCCAGACAGTGGCGCTGGCAACTGCTGCAGCCAAGCGCGCTCTCGGTCCAGCCGGTGACCGCATCCGCCTGCATGACCTCATGAAGGAAGAGATCTCTCGCGTCAGCGCAGCGCCACAGGTGACGGCGGCTAACTTCCAAAGCGGGAGTGTCGAAGCCTATGGGCTCGAAGTACAGCGCCTCGAAGCCACCACTGAAACCCTGCTTTCCGTCGTCGCTATAGCCGCATACTGGGGCGACAGGTCCACAGATGAATGGTGGATGCCCTCGATCACCACGTTCAGCGAACGCGCGGAGCAGTCACCGGCGAGTGGACTTACGTCCTTCATCAACTTGACTCGCTACCCGGGCCTGCTTCTCTTCCAGGCAGGTGCCATCGCAGCCGTCGCAGCAAACCGATGGGATCTATTCGCCCGGCTCGACAGCCTACAGCTTGATACCACGTACGACGGTCTAGGCTTTCCGGCCTCAATTGCACTAGACCCTCCTCAACTCCTCGGCGGATACAGCACGCGAAGTGGTAGATCGACAGGTGTGCAATCCAACGACGATCCCGCACGACATCTCCGAGAACTGATGAAAGCAGTATTCACGAAGCACCTCTTGCTCACTAAAGCTGACTTCGAACGCGCGGCCGCCACGGCAGAATACCTATTAGAAGTTTCAAGCTACGACTGGAAAAGAACGCTGCCCACTACCGAAGGCCAAGCCAACGCCTACGCGCCGACCCGCATCGCCGGGTTCAGCCTGCCTCGAAGCGATGAGTGGAAGAATGCACGTCCACGCATCGCAGCTCAGGTACGCGCCTTCATAGCAAGAGATATGGGATTCGGAATGCCAAGCGCTCCCCTCGCTGCCGGCATGTTCGGCGGAGACCTCACGCGATTTACAGCAGCGGCAGAGGAGTTCGACACCGAATACCAATCACATCAACAGCAACGTCGCTTCTCTAACTCCTGAACGGGTACCCTTATCATCCAATAGCTCTCGCGGCCCTTGTCTTCAAGGCACGACACCTGTCGTTTCGTCTGGCAGGAATCGGCTTTCCATACCTCGGTCAGCCTCTACCTTCGTCTCCGAGCTGGAACTCGCACGGAAACGACTGCCGATACGTGCTAGCGCCGACCATGTACTCGAAGGTGCAGCCCTTCAACGTCTGCGTCACCGGTCCGACGACCTTGACGGCCACCATGACGAAGTACTTGCTGTCGCTGCGCGGTGGAATCGTGACACCGCTCTTGGCGTAGTCCTTCACCGTCTGCAAGTCCTTGACGCCTACCCGGTCGGAGTCGTCGTAGTTCAGCAGGTAGTCGCCGACCTCACCGAGGGAGTAGATCGGGTAGCCGATGACTTGGGTGCCGGCCGGCACGGTCTGCACCGAGGCACCGGTCAGCTTGACGGGGTGGTCGGTCTTGTTCCGGGGCACCGGAAAGGCGAACCGGTAGGTGGTCCCCTGGCGCACCTTGTTGAAACCGATGACGCCTGAGGCCTGCGGTCCGTAGACGGATAGATCGTGTCCTACTTCAGAGGCGTGGCTGGCTGGTCGCCGCCAGGCGTAGGCCAAGCCAGACGCCACCAGACCGATGACGATCAGGACGAGGCAGGCCAGGAGCAGCGGCCGCCTAGTACGAGTAGAAGGTGCCTGGGTTGTCATTCAGGCTGCCTTTCGCGCCCCAGATGTCGTGAGTCGCCGCGTGGGAGCTGCCCGCGTCAATCCGCTGTTCGTGGTTAGAGTTGTAGATCGTTTCCTGGCTGATACCGATGCCCCAAACGGTGGCGGCGTTGCCGTAGGTGATCGAGGTGCCGCGGGTGATAGCGAAGTAAGTGTTGGGCCGCAGCACCGCCCGGTAGTTCGGGTTGGACCGGTACCACTTGCCCCAGCCGTCATTGTCGGCGACGTTGTTGCCCATCCGGCCGACGTATCCGCCGGCCGGGATGTAGTAGCCGACCGGGCGGATCGAGTACGAGGTGGTGAAGTGGTAGGGGTTGAAGACGCAGTAGAACCGGGTCTTGGTCCAGCGGTATTTGATCGGCACCTGATACTGCCGGCCGAAGTAGGGGCCTTGGTTGGTGAAGCCAGTCGACCGACCGGTCGTTGTCTCGAGCTTGACGTAGGTCGACGCGCTCCAGTGCACGCCATCGACGCTGACCTCAGCCTTGAAGTTGTTCGACAGCGTCGAGTTGAACCGGAAGCTGGCCTTGGTGTCCCAGTAGGCATGCGCCTCGCCGACGGTGGTGTAGGCGACGGTCGTCTTGCTGACGCTGTCGTAGACCTGGCACGGCGGGCCGGCATATGACACCGGCGTGACCGAGGTGGTGCTGTAGTCGACGCCAGCGGCCAGATCCGGGTTGTAGGCCGCGTCGCTCGGCGCGTTATTGGTCTGCCAGGCCGGCGGGTGATAGGCGGCACCGCTAGCTTGAGCGACGGAGGCATCGGATTGAGCCGCCTCAGCATCGGTCGGCGCTGTGGCGCTGGTATCCGACGCGGGAAGCACGTGCATGGCGACGGCTTGCGGCACCGCCATGCCCATGGGGACAGCCGGTTCGGGCAGGCTGCCGCTGCTGGTCGGCACATCGACAGCCGCCCCGGCCGCGGCGCTCAGCATGGTGCCGTCCGGAGCCGTCCCGACGGCGATCGCCTCCAGGTTCAGGACACCGTTGTTGGCGTCGGCGACAGCTTGGACGTCACTCGGCAGTGTCGCTGGCGGCGTGTACGACCAGGCGCCCTGCGCGTCGGTCCTGACAGTCGCCAGGACGGTCCGCTCCGACTCGCTGCCATCGGTTGCCGCCGTCTCCGGCACGCTGATCATGACCGGGATGCCGGCGACCGGCTGCCCGGCCGGGCTTGTGAACACGCCACTCGCCGTCTGGTTGGAACCGCTACGACTGGCCACCGGGTCGGGCTCGGTTTGCGTCAGTGTCGGGCCATGGTCGGAATCCGCAGCGTCAGCCGCGTTCGGCTTGGGGCCCGGTGAGAAGGCAAACCAGCCCTCGACGTCGACCACCAGATCAACGGGGCCGGGGCCGCCGTTCCGGATGTTGATGGTGCCGTCAGCGGCCGGGGCGACGATCGCTAGGTCAGTCCGGTAGGTATTGGCGGTGGTGTAGTTGACGTTCGAGGTCGCCGGTTCCATCTGATCGCTCGGCCACAGCCGCAGGTACCCGCTAGCGGCACCGGTCGTCGGCTGGATGGTGCGCAGGTTCAGCGCCACCGCGCCGAGGCCGTCGTCTGCCACCGCCGGGATACCGGCCACCCCGGCCACGCTGAGCGTGGTGATCGAGTAGCCGGCCAGGGTGCGCACCGGCGCGATCCGGGTATCCAGCAGGTGCACCGCCGCCGGCGTGAAGGTTCCGCTCGAGGCCGAGGCGGTGAAGTAGCCCTGGACGTCGATGGCCAGGTCAACCGGACCGCCGGCGCCGACCAGCACCCGGAACTGGCCGTCGGCCGACAGCGGGATGGCCACCGATTGGGCGGTCGCTGAATCGTCGAAGTCCAGTGCACCAGTAGTGGGTGCGGCCTGGTCGGCGGCGTAGGTCCGCAGATAGCCATTGGCGGTCTGATTGAGCACGGTGATGTTGGCGTAGACGGCGCTGGCGTCAGCCGGGATCTCGAAGCTGCCACCAGCCTGCACCGTCACCGACCCGCCAGTAGTCACCTTGGCTTGCGGCACGCCATTGCCGCTGCGGCTGTCAGCCACTCGGGCCTGCTCCACCGCCACGAACCCACCCGGCGCGGTCGCCGAGCCGACGGTGAAGTAGCCCTGGACATCGATGATCAGGTTGACCGCGTGGTCGGCCAACACGTGCAGCGTGCCATCGGCGTGCAGCGCCACCAGCGCGGTGTTGGAGACCGAGTCGCCGGGGTTGAACACCAGCGCCGCGCCGGACGGGGTGGCCACGTCACCCGGAGCGACGCTAACCGAGCCAATCGTGCCTGCGCCGATCGCCGTCAGGGTCAGGGCAACGGCGCTGACGCCAGACGCCGGGATACCGGCCCGCCCGGCCGCCGTCACCGTCCGCACGGCACCGGCCGGCATCGGGGTGGAGTAGCCGCCGGTGCCATTACGAGTGTCGAGCAGCCGGCCGGTTGCCGGCACGAACAGACCAGCTGAGCCGGTTGCGGCGTCGGCTCGGGCCGGCCCGCTGCGTGGCGACGTTGCTAGCCCTGCCGCAGTCATCACACCAGTAGACACTGTCAGCACCAGCAGACAGCGCAGCATTACATGCGACAAGCTCGATCGACGCGTCAACTGAGTCCCCGCAGTCAGATAGCCGCGCCGTCTAGAGCTGCCGAGCGCGTATAGGCTTGAAGATGCGGGGTTCACGCTAGCCCTACAGTGGCAGCTTTGCAGACAGTTTGCTCAGAATCCCCTCAAATGGACAGGTTGGCCATTGAGGGGTAGTGCAGTCTCAGACATTTGTGCGGGCGACTCAACGGTAGACACGTATGCAGTCAGGCCCCAGCCGTGGCGGCGGCGCAGCTCATGACCAGATCCTGTCCTGCCTGGGCGGCTGCCTACCGCGCGGAAGCATCCTTCCGATCAGTCCGGCGTCGGTTGCGAAGGGTGCGATGAGGCCGAGCTGCTACCTACGTTGATTGTTGCCGCGCCGGGTCCCCGCCGCCGGATTCCAGCTTCGTCCAAGGCTCGCCGGATCGCCGTTTGCGTCCTTCCGGTGAGCTCAGCCAGCTCTCGAAGCGACCGACCGGCCTGGTAGCCGTCGGCCACGAAGGCAATGAGACGGGCGCGCTGCTCAGGCGTTGGCCGGGTGCCGTTCGTGCCGCGGAACTCAGGCAGCGTGTCATGGAGCTTCCGGCCTGGATATGGCACCTGCCGATCCTACGACTGCAGCGGTGCGGTTGCCGGCGGAAATCCAGTGGCGACGGAGGCCTATTCGGCGGCCGCGTCGCTGACGCTGCTCGTTCTCTGAGGATTCGCTGCGCGGCCGATAGAGAGATGCCGGTTTGTGGCCTCGTGCTGCTCTACCTGATGAACCCCCATCAGGAGAGCGTTGAAACGCATTGGCATGTCACGAG
>JAVEEO010000195.1 GCA_030840415.1 Pseudonocardiales bacterium
ACAGCAGAATGCCGGCCGCGCCCATCCTGGTCCGGGCATAGAGATCCAGGCCGGTGTCGAAGGATGCCTGCGGGGTGGGTGACACCGGCCGCTCACCCAGGAAAGTCCAGGGATCGGTATTGGTGACCAATGCCAGATAAATGCCCGACAGCGTGCGACCGTCGCGGAATTCCACCGTGATGGCCGGCTTTCGGCGGTCCTGCTGGAAATAGGTGCGCACCGCGGTCCGCACGTAGAGCGAGTGCGTGGAGGTACGCCCGCGCCTGCGGTGGGCCTCCACGGCGGCGACCACCGCGGCGTCGTAGCCGAGGCCGGCGGCGAAGACGAACCAGCGGTCATCGGCCTGGCCCAGGCCGATCTGCCGGTGCCGGCCGGCGGTCAGGGCGTCGATCAGCACCGAGGTGGCCTCGACCGGGTCGTTGGGCAGGCCGAGCGCGCGAGCCACCACATTGGTCGAGCCGCCGGGCACGATGCCCAGCCGGGGGACCCGGGGATGCACGCCGTCGGTGAGCAGCCCGTTGACCACCTCGTTGACGGTGCCGTCACCGCCGAGGGCCACCACGACGTCGACCCCGTCGCGCATCGCCCGGCAGGCCAGCGCGGCGGCATGGCCCCGATTGGCCGTCTCCTCGACCTCGAGCTTGGCATCGGCGGCGAGTGCGTGCACCAGCACGTCCCGCTGGCGCACCGTGGTGGCGGTCGCGCGCGGGTTGGACACCACCAGGACTCGCACGGCCCGACTGTACCGCCAGGCAGCGCCCGGCCGGCTCCTGCAGACAGCCGACGCGGCGTGCCGCGGCCGGCCGGACCGGTCCCGGCTCGGGACCGCTCGCATAGGCTGCTGGCATGCCCGACATCCCAGCCGGACCCGTCGACGAGGTACCTCCGGGAATCCGAGCGGCTGCCGTCCTGGTGCTGGCCGAGGCCGCCGCGCTGGCGGTCACCGCCGTGGTGCTGCTGGTGCTGGCCTTCGTCCACACCACCACCCGGCTCTGGGCGGCGGTGGCGATCGTCGGCTTCGCGCTGGTCGGTGCGGCGGTGCTGGCACTGTGCGGCCGCGGCCTGCTGCGGCTGCGCCCCAGTGCCCGGTCACCGGTGATCCTGGTGCAACTGCTCGCGGTGCCGGTCGGCTACTCGCTCGGCATCCAGGCCGGCCGGGCTGTGGTGGGGGTGCCGATCCTGATCGTGGCGGTCGCGGTGCTGGTGCTGTTGCTGATGCCGTCCTCGCGGCAGGCGCTGGACCGGGTGCTGTAGCCGGGCAAGCGATCGTCGGCCGGAGGCATCCCGACCAGAGCCATCCGGTCGAACCCATCCCGACCGGGCCGAGACGAATCATCAATGCCGATCGGGTAGAACTCGATCGGCACCGGAATCAGCCGCGCGGGCCGCCGGCCGGGCTCAGCGAGCTGTCGACGTTCCAGCGCAGCACCACCGGACGGTCGTGCTCGTAGCCGAGGCTGCAGACCGCGCCGGTGCCGAGCCAGAACTGCTGGCCGGCGGTCACCGGGTCGCCGAGCCAGCGGGCGGCCAGGCACCGGATCGCGTGGCCGTGCGAGAACACCAGCGCCGGCCCGCTCCGCCCGCCGGCCGCCAGCCGGGTGCCGATGGTGGCGAGCAGCCGGTCGAAGCGAGCCGTGACCGCGGCGGCGTCCTCGCCACCGGGAACGGATCCGGACCAGATCGACCAGTCCGGCCAGCGCTGCCGGATCTGGGAGGAGGTGAGGCCCTCCAACTCGCCGTAGTCCCATTCGGCGGCATCGTCGGCGGTGTCGTCGATTGCGAAGCCCGCCAGTTCCGCGGTGCGCCGGGCGCGCTGCCGGGGCGAGCTGAGCACCAGCGCCGGCTCGGTGCCGCCCAGCACGCCGCGGATCAGCGGGCCGGCTGCCCGGGCCTGCCGCTCGCCCAACTCGGTGAGCGCGATGTCGGTGCGGCCGGTGTGCTGACCGCTGCGGCTCCACTCCGTCTCACCGTGGCGGATCAGCACCAGGGCGGGCTCGGTGTTCGGGGCGGGCCAGCGCGGGGTCGGGTCGCATCCGAATCCGTCTTGGTTCCGGATCCGCGGCATCCTCGCAGGTTAGCGGTTCGGTGCACCGACCCGCTCGCCCGTCCGACGTTGATAGAGCGGTACCTGGGAGTGAAGGGGTTCCACTCCTAGCCCGCTCGGAAGACCCAGCGATCGGAATGTCGAAGAATCGAGGTAAACGTGGACGGCTAGCCTTTGCTCGCCGGCGTCGGGCGGCAGGAAGCTCGTCCGGTTCAGAGACCGGCGTGGCTGACCCCGTATTCGGCCTGCTCGCGCGTGTAGCCGTCACCCGCGTCCGACGACAACTGCTCGACCAGTCCGGAATGCGAGAAGTGGGTCATCGCCAGGTAGTTCTTGGCCGCCTTAGTTGCCTGCTCGTTGTAGTTGATATGCAGGGAGTCCACGGCAAAGGTCGCATCCTTCAGCGCGTAGCCGTCACCCGCGCTCGATGACAACTGCTGGATCAGCCCCTTGCGTGAGAAGGGCGCAAACAGCAGGTAGTCCTCCGCCGCCCGCACCGCATTCTCCTGTGCGGCGGTCCTGGCGGCTCTTGCCTTCGCGTCCGCTGCGGCCTTCGCCTCCGCTGCGGCCTTTTTGGCTGCTTCAGCCTTGGCGTCCGCTGCGGCTTTCTTGGCCGCCGCGTCCGCTGCCGCCTTGCTTGCTGCTTCCGCCTTCGCTTTCTTGGCCGCCTCGGCCTTGCTGAGCGCTGGAGCAGTGGACTGGCTGGGCTGCGACGAAGTCGCGATAGTCGTCGTCATTCCCGCCTGAGCGTTCGATGATCGGTCCTCGCCGCCAGCGTTGATAGCAGAGATGGCGATGATCAGGACCACAAAACCGGCCACAGCCGTAAGCAACTTGTGTCGAGCGGGCCAGCTGCGGTCGTCTACCCACAGTTTCCAACCATCGGGAGCGGGTCCCCAGGCAGGATCGGGTGTCCAACCCGGTTTCGGGTCGAAGCCGGGCGGTGGCGCCGGCCAGTTCGGCGGTGAATTGAAGCGCTTGCCCATGAGAAACTCCCTGCCGCAGTGGTCGGCATGCATCTTTTCGCACGATTTCACTCCCGGCAACACGTTCCTCACACTGTTACCTGGGCGAGACAGCCACGCCGTATACATCGGCGGGTGTCGGGGGCATCCTGTGCGGACCGTTCATTCGATCGGCAAGCGTGGGAGTTCGTCCCGTTACAGTCGTCGGCGCCAACCTCGCCGGACGACCGAGGCCGACCCGGAGATCGGGTCGGCCTCGGTCGGGCGCTCAGGTGCGGGCACCGGTTGCTCTCACGCAGCCTTCTTGGTCTCCCAGAAGATGGTGTCGATCTCGGCGATCATGTCCAGCAGCTTCTGGCCCTCGGCCGGGTCCACCGAGCTCTTGCCACCGGCGGCGCCGGCCTGCTTGGTGGCCTTGTTGAACAGCTCGTGCAGCTGCGGGTACTTCTCGAAGTGCGGCGGCTTGAAGTAGTCGGTCCACAGCACCCAGAGGTGGTGCTTCACCAGCTCGGCGCGCTGCTCCTTGATGATCAAGGCGCGGGTGCGGAACACCGGGTCCTCGTTCCCCTGGTACTTCTCGCAGATCGCCTTCACCGACTCGGCCTCGATACGGGCCTGCGCGGGGTCGTAGACACCACAGGGCAGGTCGCAGTGGGCGTAGGCGACAGTGGACGGGCGGAACAGACGCATATCGTTGACCTCCTGCATTCGGGGACGCACAAGGGCGAGTCCGATTTCGACCCTACTACCGCGCAGATCACCGACCGGAGGGCCCGGATACCTCATGACTCGACCGGTGCTGCCGTGGCAGGTGGTGCGAGTGTCCGGCCCGTCGATGGTGCCGACGCTGCGCTCCGGCGACACCGTGCTCGTCCGCCATGGTGCGCCGATCCGGCCGGGCGACGTCGTCCTCGCGACGTTCCGCGCGCTGCCCGATCGCCTCGTCGTCAAGCGGGCCGTGCGGGCACAGGACGGCGGCTGGTGGCTTGCGTCGGACAACGCGTTCGCGGGTGGTGACAGCGAGGCGCACGGCGTCGCGGACGTGCACGCCCGCGTACGCGTACGGCTCGCGCGCGGGCGGCCGCGGCTCGTCCGGTGACAGTCCGCAAGGTTTTCTCTACGCACACCTCACGTGGTGAAATGACTGTATGACCGCCCGAATGCCCCGACATGCGCGGTCACAGATCCGTTCTGCCGTCTTCGTGGATGAGTCGGGCCGGCGCGCCAGGTGGGCCCACGCCGGTCTCCGCGGCGTGTTTCTACTCTGCGTGATCGGGGTCGGTGCTCTCGTCGTCAGCCTGCTGGGCGGTGTTCCGCTTCCGGGGCTGACCGATCCGGTCCGCCTGCCGACCAATGAACCGGCACAGCCGCGCGGGGGTCAGGACGCCGCGGTCGGGAAGAGCAGCGGCGCGGCGAGCCCCGCCCGGCCGACCGGCGGTGGCGCAGAGCTGGTCGCCACGTCGTCCTCAGTTCGCGGGCCGGCCTCGAGCACGTCCCCTGGCGCCGCATCACGGCGATCGGCCACGAGCTCAGCCGCGCCAGCCGTCGCGAGCACATCCGGCCGACTGATTCCGGGCTCGACCGTACGTGCAAGCGCACCGCGGCACACGCCGACGCCGCGGCGGTCGCTCAATCCACACGGAACACCGGGCCGCCCGACGCCGACCCCTACGCGGTGACCCGCGCCGGTCGGCACGCCGCGGCCGTCGCGCCCCGAGCGCACTGGCTCTTCTTGGTGGGCGCCGGCATCCTGGTCGCCGCCCTTCTGGCGATCAACGCGATTACC
>JAVEEO010000202.1 GCA_030840415.1 Pseudonocardiales bacterium
ACTACGTTCACGCTGAGCGCGGCCGGCTATCCCTCGGTCACCATCAGCGCCACCGAAACCACCAGCGGCGGCGGAGGCGGGACCGGGCACGTCGCCGACCCGTTCACCGGCGCGAAGCCGTACCTCAACCCCAACTACGTCAGCGAGGTGAACGCGCAGGCGACGGCCGACGGGTCGTCCGTCGAGGCCGCGGTCGCCAAGTACCAGACGGCCATCTGGCTAGACACGATCTCCGCGATCGCCGGCGGCGGCAGCACCGGGCGCACCGGGCTGCAGCAGCAGCTGACCAGCGCGGCCGCGGCGGGCACGGCGTCCACCCCGTCCCTGGTGGAGATCGTGATCTACGACCTGCCTGGCCGGGACTGCGCGGCGCTGGCATCCAACGGCGAGATACCGGCGACCGCGGCCGGGCTCACCGAGTACGAGACGCAGTACATCGACCCGATCGCCTCGATCCTCAGCCAGTTCGCCACGAGCAACATCCGGGTTGTCGCGATCATCGAGCCGGACTCGCTGCCGAACGCGGTCACCAACCAGAACCTAGCGGCCTGCCAGACGGCGACACCGTACTACGAGCAGGGCACCACGTACGCGCTGAACAAGCTGCACGCGGTTCCCAACGTGTACAACTACATGGACATCGCGCACTCGGCCTGGCTGGGCTGGCCGAGCAACATGAGCCAGACCCCGGCCGTGTACAACACGGTCGTCAAGGGCACCACGGCCGGCTACGCCAGCATCGACGGATTCATCAGCGACACCGCGAACTACACGCCGGTGCAGGAGCCGCTGCTGACCAACCCGACCCTGTCGGTCGGCGGCCAGCCGGTCGACTCGGCCACGTTCTACCAGTACAACCCGACGTTCGACGAGCTCACCTACGACACCCAGATGTACAACACGCTGGTATCGGCCGGGTTCCCTGCGAGCAAGCGGTTCCTCATCGACACCTCGCGGGCGGGCTGGGGGCCGACCCACCCGACGACGATCACCGCGGCGTCGGACGCCAACACCTACGTCACCGACAACAAGATCGACAAGCGGCCGTTCCGCGGCGACTGGTGCAACCAGAACAACGCGGGCATCGGGGCACGGCCGACCGACCAGCCGCTCGGCGCGTCCAGCCCGATCGAGGCCTACGTGTGGATCAAGCCGCCGGGCGAGTCCGACGGTGACTACCCCACCGCCACGCACTCGCACGGCGACCCGCACTGTGACCCGAACGGCACCAACACCGACGGCAACGGCGGAACGTACTCCACCGGGTCGATACCGGGCTTTGACGTGCCGGCCGGCCAGTGGTTCGCGGCCGAGTTCCAGATGCTCGTCCGCAACGCGTTCCCGGCAATGTCATGACGAGCAGCGTCATGAGGATCCGTCGATTCTTCTGCGGCCTGGCGGTGCTCGTGCTGGGCGCGGCCGGGCTCGGCGCGGCAGCCCTGGCCGGGGCCACGCCCGCCAGCGCGGCGACAGGGTGCTCGGTGGCCTACTCGGTGAGCAGCCAGTGGAATACCGGCTTCAGCACGGCGATCACCATCACCAACCTGGGCTCGCCGCTGACGTCCTGGACGCTGGGCTACTCCTACGCCGGCAACCAGCAACTCGCCCAGGGCTGGAGCGGCACCTGGTCGCAGGCCGGCCAGAACGTCACCGTCACCAACGCGTCCTGGAACGGCTCGCTAGCCACCAGCGGCAGCGTGCAGATCGGCGCCAACTTCAACTACTCCGGCACCAACACCAGCCCGACAGCGTTCACGCTGAACGGGGTGGCCTGCACCGGCCAGACCACCGGCGGCGGCGGCACCATCACCGCCAGCCAGACCTCGCTGTCGGTGGTCCAGGGCTCCACCGGGACGGTCGGAGTGTCGCTGTCGGCGGCACCCGCCGGCAACGTCACCGTCACTACCAGCCGCACATCCGGCAACGCCGGCCTGTCGGTCACCGGTGGCGGAACCCTCACCTTCACCCCCGTCAACTACGCCACCTCGCAGAACATCACGATTACCGCGGACGCGGCAAGCACCGGCAGCGCCACCTTCACCGTCAGCGCGACCGGGTACCCGGCGGTGACAGTGACGGCGACGGAGACGTCGTCGGGCGGCGGCGCAGGCCCCGCACCTCAGCTACACGTGTCGGGGAACAAGCTGCTTAACACGGCGGGCCAGCAGGTGATCCTGCGCGGCGTCGACCGGTCCGGCACCGAGTACGCGTGCGTGCAGGGCAACGGCATCTTCGACGGCGAGGTCGACCAGGCGGCCGTCAGCGCGATGAAGAGCTGGGGGATCAACGCCGTCCGGGTCCCGCTGAACGAGGCGTGCTGGAACGCGGAGTCCTACGTGACCGCCGCGGACGCCGGGACCAACTACATCAACTCCATCAAGTCCTACGTCAGCCTGCTGAACTCCAACGGCCTGGTCGCGATCCTCGACCTGCACTGGACCGACGGCGCTTACACCGGGCCGTCGGCGGGCTGCTCGTCGGCGCAGGCCACCTGCCAGAAGCCGATGCCCGACGCGGCACAGGCGATCCCGTTCTGGAGCTCGGTGGCAGCCACCTTCGGTGGCAACGACGCGGTGATCTTCGACCTGTTCAACGAGCCGTACGCGTCGCGCGCCGACAACAATAACTCGGCCGAGGGTTGGCAGTGCTGGGCCACGGGAAGCCCGTGCACCGGCATCTCCTACCCGGTGGCCGGCATGCAGCAGATGATCACCGCGGTTCGCGGCGCGGGCGCGAACAACGTCATCATGCTGGGCGGCGAGGAGTACTCCAACGACCTCACCGGCTGGCTCCAGTACGAGCCCACCGACCCGGACCACAACCTGGTCGCGTCGTGGCACTCGTACAACTTCAACTCGTGCAGCTCCCAGTCCTGCTGGACCAGTCAGGTCGCCCCCGTGATCGCGCAGGTGCCGGTCGTCGCGGGCGAGATCGGCGAGAACGACTGCGCCGGCAGCTACATCAACCCGCTGACCGCGTGGCTGGATTCGCAGAACACCAGCTACCTCGCCTGGGCGTGGAACGCGGACTTCAACTGCTCGTCCGGCCCCGGCCTAGTCACCGACTACGTCCCCGGTGATCCGACCGCCTACGGCGCCGCCTACAAGGCACACCTCGCCTCCCTGGGCCTCTGAGCAGGTAACCCTGGAAGAGAAACCACCGGCCGTTCGGACAATTGAATATATGCCGAACGGCCGGGGGTGACTCCCGTGTCGCCCGGGTCGACGACATGCTCGGCGGCTGACGGGAGACGGGAGACGCCTGCGAGATAGGAGCGGCCTCACGAGGTCCGGGTAACGCGCCAACCGCCCAGGCGGCGACGAGGAGCTTCCAGGCACCGCGCCGGGCCGACTTCCACCTGACCGGCCGGTCGCCCGCCAAGGTCGTCATCCTCGGCGGCGGCATCGCCGGCCTGGTTTCCGCCTACGAGCTGCAGAAGGCGGGGTACGACTGCACGATCATCGAACCCCGGGACCGCACCGGCGGCCGCAACTTCACCGTGCGCGGCGGGGACAGCCAGACGGACACGTTCGGCCAGACACAGACCGCGAAGTTCAGCCAGGGGCAATACATGAACGCTGAGCCGGCCCGGCTGGCCCAGTGGATGCTCACCCTCGACTACTGCCGCGAGCTAGGCGTCCCGATCGAGGCGTTCACCAACCAGAACGCCAATGCGTTTATCTACAACTCGGCCACCATGAGTGGCCCGGAGCGGTACCGGACCGCCAAGGCCGACGTGTACGGGTACGTCAGCGAACTGCTGGCCAAGGCCACCAACCAGGGTGCCCTTGACGACACGCTGACCGCCGACGACAAGGCACAGATCATCTCGTTCCTCGAGCGCTGGGGCGCGGTCAGCCAGACCAACTACTCATACACCGGCGGCCCGAACCGCGGCTACACCACCTACCCCGCCGGGCCCGGCGTGCCCGGCACCGTCCTGGGCGACGTGCCGAGCCTGACCGACGTCTTCGCCTCCGGCGTCGGCCAGTACTTCTCCTTCGAGTTCGAGTACGACATGGCAATGATGATGTTCCAGCCGGTCGGCGGCATGGATCAGGTCCCCAAGGCGCTGACGCGCGCTATCGGTCAGCAGAACGTGATGCTGGGCGCGCAAGCCACCGGGATCACCGACAACGGCAACGATGTGACCGTCACCTACACCGCGCCCGACCGGAAGACGCGGACCGTCACCGCGGACTTCGCAATCGCGGCGATGCCGCCGTGGTACACAGCGGCGCTGCCCGGGAACATCGGCGCCGACGCGATTACCGCGCTGAAAGCCATCCGGCCGTCTTACGCGAGCAAGATCGGCCTGGAGTACAAGAGCCGCTGGTGGGAGACCGACCTCCAGCAGTACGGGGGCATCACCGAGACCGATCTGGACCTGACCCACATCTGGATGCCCTCCTACGGCTACCTTGGCGAGCGCGGCGTCGTGATCGGTTACTACAACACCGGCACGAACGCCACCAAGTACGGCCAGATGATGCCGGCCGACCGGGAGCAGCGCGCGCTCCAACTCGGCGCACAGATCTATGGGCCCAAGTACATCTCCGAGTTCGCCACGTCGTTCTCGCAGTCCTGGCAGTACATCCCGCATCTGGAGGCGGCCTGGCACCGCGGCGTGAACCCGGACAGCCCGGTCATGAAGCCGCTGGTCCAGCCGATCGGCCGGATTTACTACGCCGGTGACTGGCTGTCCTACGAGGACGCCTGGCAGCACGGCGCGATCGCCTC
>JAVEEO010000223.1 GCA_030840415.1 Pseudonocardiales bacterium
CGGAGATGACCTCGACGGTGCCGTCGAGGACCTTGATGGCGGTCTCGTCGTCGATGGCGTACGCCGAAACCCCGACCTCGGCGGCCCATTTCTCGGCACCGGCCATGGTGTTGTCCGGCAGCATCCCCAGGTGCGGGAAGATCGAGAAGTCGACGATCCCCAGGGTGGCGTCACTGCCGCCGGGTGGCGTCCACTCGACGAAGTCCTGCCCGATCCGTGGGGTCATCACCATGCTGCCGGCGCTCAACCCCACCCAGACCGTGTCGGGCAGGGACGGCAGCAGGTCGGCCAGCCCGGATTGCCGCATCCAGTAGCAGAGGTAGGTCGCATCGCCGCCGTCCACCAGCAGCACGTCGGCCTCCCGGACCCAGGGAACCCACCGCTGCTCATCGATGCTGGGCAACGCCGTCAGCTCGAGGATGCCGAGGGACTTCCAGCCCAGGTCGCACATGGGCAGCGCCGACTGGCCGGCGACAAAGCGCCAGGCCGAGGCCGGCCCGCACATCGGGTGGCCGTACTGCGCGGTAGGGATGCAGAGGGCGTTGCAGTCGGCGATCGGTTTACCCAGCAGTTCGAGCAACGCGGCATGGATGCTGGGGTTCTTCACACCCGCGGATGTGAGCAGGAGCTTCACCGAACCTCCGAAAATCGTGTGCGCTGGGCCGCTGAGGCTACCGATCGCTTGTGGCTGGTCAGGCCGGCCGGCGGCCGATGCTCAGTAGCGGCGCCGCCGGCTTGGTCATGGCCCGCTCGGTCACCGCCGGCTCGGCCGGGCCGCGCCACCGCCGGTGTCGCGAGACGCCGCCGTCGGCCACCAGGTGGTGCGGTGCGGCGTAGCTGACCCGCGCCGTCACCACGTCGCCGGGCTGGTACCGCACCGGCCCAGGTCCCCCGGTGCTGACATGGACCAGCCGGCCGTCGCGGGCCCGTCCGGAGATGCGCTGGTTGGCGGCGTCCTTCTTGCCGCCGAAGGCGCTGACCAGCACCTCGGCGTCGGTACCGACCAGCCGCAGGTTGTCGTCCCAGCTGATCTGTTCCTGCAACTCGATCAACCGGTCGTAGCGCTGCTGGACCACGGCCTTCGGCACCTGGTCCGGCATGGTCGCGGCCGGCGTGCCGGGGCGCGGGGAGTACTGGAAGGTGAAGGCGCTGGCGAACCGGGCCCGCCGGACCGCCTCCAGGGTCTGCTCGAAGTCCTCCTCGGTCTCGCCGGGAAAGCCGACGATGATGTCGGTGGTGATGGCCGCGTGCGGCATCGCGGCGCGAACCCGGTCGATGATGTCGAGGTAGCGGGCCTGCCGGTAGGACCGGCGCATCGATCGCAGCACCGCGTCCGAGCCGGACTGCATCGGCATGTGCAGCTGCGGGCAGACGTTGGCGGTCTCGGCCATCGCCGCGATCACGTCGTCGGTGAAGTCGCGGGGGTGCGGGCTGGTGAACCGCACCCGGTCCAGGCCCTCGATCCGGCCGCAGGCACGCAGGAGCTTGCCGAAGGCCAGCGGGTCGCCGAACGAGCGGCCGTAGGAGTTGACGTTCTGGCCGAGCAGGGTGATCTCGGTGACGCCCTCGGCGACCAGCGCCTCGATCTCGGCCAGCACGTCGCCCGGCCGGCGGTCGGTCTCCTTGCCGCGCAGGCTGGGCACGATGCAGAACGTGCAACTGTTGTCACAGCCCACCGCGATCGAGACCCAGGCCGAGAAGGCCGAGTCCCGCCGGCTGGGCAGGTCGGACGGGAAGTTGGCGAGCGCGTCCAGGATCTCGACCTGCGCCTGGCCGTTGTGCCTGGCCCGCTCCAGCAGGACCGGCAGGCTGGCCAGGTTGTGGGTGCCGAACACCACGTCGACCCAGGGCGCCTTCTGCAGCACGGCGGCCTGGTCCTTCTGCGCCAGGCAGCCGCCGACGGCGATCTGCATGCCGGGACGGGCCGACTTCACCGGTGCCAGCTGGCTGAGGTTGCCGTACAGCCGGTTGTCGGCGTTCTCGCGCACGGCGCAGGTGTTGAACACCACCAGATCGGCCTCCCGGCCGCTCTGGTCGGCGGCGCGCCGGTAGCCGGCCTGTTCCAGCAGCCCGGACAGCCGCTCGGAGTCGTGGACGTTCATCTGGCAGCCGTAGGTGCGGATCGCATAGGTGCGGGCGGCGTGGCCAGGACCGCCGGCACTCGGATCGGCGCTGGCCTCGGTGCTGGTCTCGGTGCTGGTCTCGGTGCTCTGGGCGGCGTTCATATCGGCTCAAGAGTACGAGCCCGTGCCAAACCGCTCCGGCCGGCCCGCACGGTTAATCTTGCTCATGGCCGCCCCCTCGACGCCGCCGCCCCTGTCAGAGCCGCCCGAGTCGCCCGACGCGCCCGACCCGCCCGACCCGTCTGAGCCGTCTGAGCCGACCGGATCGCCGGGGTCGTCCCCGCAACTGCGGTTGCGAGCCATGACGGCTGCCGACCTGCCGCTGATGTGCCGCTGGCTCGGCGCGGCCCACGTGCACCGGTGGTGGCACGATTCGGCGGAGCCGGCCGCCGTTCGCGCCCACTACCTGCCCGCCATCGAGGGGGCCGAGCCGTCGCACCCGCTGATCGCGGAACTGCCGGCCGGACCGATCGGCTTCGGGCAGTGGTACCGGTGGGCCGACTACTCGGAGTACGGCCGCCAGCTCGATGCCGCTCCGGACGAGGCGGGGCTGGACTACCTGATCGGTGAACGGGAGTACTGCGGCCGGGGCCTTGGCACCCGGTTGATCGCTGAGCTGATCAGTTACGTCCGGGAACAGGACCCCACCGTCGGCGGGGTCGTGGTCGACCCCGAGGCAGCCAACACCGCCTCGCGCCGGGTCTTGGAGAAGAACGGCCTGCGGCTGGTGGCGATCAGACAAGTCATCGACCCCGAGGCGCCGCCGACCGGTCCCTCGGCGATCTACCGGCGCCGGTTTCCCGGCTGAAGCTCCGGCTTTGACTCCGGCTCTGGCTCAGCAGGCGACAGTCCGGCTCGGTGGTTCACAGTCCGGCTCGGTGGTCCACAGTGGGCTCGGTGGTCCACAGTCCCGGCTCAGTGGGCGACCTCGGTGGCCCGTGACTCGCGGACCACGGTCACCCGGATCTGGCCGGGATAGGTCAGCTCGTCCTCGATCTGCTTGGCGACCTCACGCGCGATCACGCCGGCGGCCAGGTCGTCGACCTGCTCGGGCAACACCATGACCCGAACCTCGCGGCCGGACTGCATCGCGAAGACCCGCTCGACCCCGGGACGCGCCGTGGCAATCTCCTCGATCCGCTCGAGCCGCTTGACGTAGGCCTCCAGCGATTCGCGCCGGGCGCCGGGACGGGCCGCCGAGCAAGCGTCGGCCGCCTGGGTCAGCACGGCCTCGATGGTGCGGGGCTGCACCTCGTTGTGGTGCGCCTCCACGGCATGGGCGACGGCCTCGCTCTCGCCGTACTTGCGCAGCAACTCCGCCCCGATGATGGCGTGGCTGCCCTCGACCTCATGGGTGAGTGCCTTGCCGATGTCGTGCAGGAACGCCGAGCGCTTGATCAGGCTGGGTTCCAGCCCCAGTTCGCTGGCCATGATGCCGGCGATGTGCGCGGTCTCGGTCAGGTGCCCCAGGACGTTCTGCCCGTAACTGGTCCGGTACTTCAGCCGTCCCAGGGTGGGGATCAGCCGCTCGTCCAGGTCGGTGATGCCGATCTCGGCAAGCGAGTCCCGGGCTGCCCGCAGGCACAGCTCGTCCACCTCGACCTTGGCGGTCTCGTAGATCTCCTCGATGCGGTGCGGATGGATCCGGCCGTCCAGCACCAGCTTCTCCAGCGTGATCCGGGCGATCTCGCGCCGGACCGGATCGAAGCAGGACAGCAGGACAGCCTCGGGGGTGTCGTCGATGATCACGTTCACCCCGGTCACCGACTCGAAGGCCCGGATGTTGCGGCCCTCGCGGCCGATGATTCGGCCCTTCATTTCATCGCTGGGCAGGTGCAGGACGCTGACCACGGTCTCGGTGGTCTGCTCGCTGGCGACCCGCTGGACCGCGTCCACCACGATGGCCCTGGCCCGATCGGTGGCCTCGGCTCGCGCCTCGGTCTCGATGGTGCGCACCAGCGCCGCCGCGTCCCGCCGGGTGGCGGCCTCGACGGAGCTGAGCAGCTCCACCTTGGCCTCCTCGGTGGTGAGGCCGGCGACCCGTTCCAGGGCCGCGGTGTGCTCGAGTTCCTGCCGCACCGCCGCTGCTGCCAGCTCGGAGCGCAGTTCCTGCAACGCGATGCTCTCGGTGTCGAGCTCGGACCGGCGGGCCTGCAGGTCGCGGACCGCCTCGTCGAGTTCGGCCTCGCGCTGGTCCAGGGCGGCGCCCCGGGCCGCCAGCTCGTCCTCACGAGCCTGCAGCGTCGTCAACCGGAGCTGGGTTTCGCGCTCGGCGGTGCGCCGGGCATCGGCGATCAGGTCGGCGGCCGTGGTCTCGGCCCGCGCCCGCGCGGCGTCACCGCTGGCGCGGGTCGCTGCCGCCTCGGTCTCTGCCGCCCGGCGCAGTGACTCGATCTCGGCATCGGCCGCGCGGCGGGCCGCGGCGGCTTCCTTCAGGGCACGCTGCCGTACTGCGTCAGCCTCGGTCTCGGCTTCGGCCAGCTGATCCGGGGCCGCGGTACCGCGCTGGTTAGGAGCAAGCCCGGCCGTCGAGCGGCCGGCGTAGAGCGACAGGAATCGAAGGCCGAGGACCAGTATCAAGACGAATATGGCGGCGATGGCCAGAAATTCACCCAAGCTATTCACTGAACGTCCTCCTCTCGCGGAGGCGACGTGTCAGTTCAAGACCCGTCGCGACAGCACTGCCAGGAGGCGGAGCCGTGGGACGAACGCCCAAGCGAACGCAGAGTGCACGCGCCTTCCGCATGATCAGCGGCGGCGATAGCCAGCTCCTTCGGTTCTCAACGTGGCGACGGTCAACGGGCAAACATGACGTGATGTATGTCAGTGCGCTGCGCGCGGACGCAGCACATCCAGTCTCCTGATCTTGTGAGGCTATGAACCTAGGGGCACAGGGTCAAGCCAGCCATGCCGTCTCCTCATCAACAGCTTGCTCGCTGAAGCCACCGACGGCCTCGCGAACCACCTGAAAGGCCATGGACGACGAATAGCCCTTGCGGGCCAGCATTCCTACCAAACGCCGTGTTTTGACCTCCGGTGCCAGGGAGGACATTGATCGCAGCTTGCGCATCACCAATTGCCGGGCCGCCTCGGCCTCGGCAGCACTGTCGACCTCGGCCACCGCGGCCGTGATCACGGACTCCTCCACCCCTCGGTCGCGCAGTTGGCGACTGATCTCTCGCGCCGCCAGCCCGCGGTCACGGTGACGGGACCGGACGTAGCCCTCGGCGAAGGCCTGATCGTCGACCAGGCCGACCCCGGCCAGCCGGTCCAGTACCGGGGTGGCCGCCGATTCCGGAACGCCTCGTGCCGCCAGCGCCTCGCTGAGTTCGGCCCGGCTGCGGGCCCGCACCGTCAGCAGCCGCAGGCAGATCGTCCGGGCGACTTCGGTCGGATCAGCCTCCGGGTCGGCCCGGCGGTCGTCGGCTTCGGAGGGTTCGGTGGGTGATGCGAACCTGCCACCACCCACCGAACGCGAACGTGCCACTGGTGCTAGAAGTCGACCGGGGCCGGCAGCGGCGCTTCCTCGGTGACCTGAGCACCCACTCCGAGCTTCTCCTTGATCCGCTTCTCGATCTCAGCGGCAAGGTCGGGGTTGTCCCGCAGGAAGTTCCGCGAGTTCTCCTTGCCCTGGCCGAGCTGGTCGCCTTCGTAGGTGT
>JAVEEO010000224.1 GCA_030840415.1 Pseudonocardiales bacterium
GGACTCGGCGACCAGGTCGACCGGTTCGGTGGTCCCCTCCTCCCCGGCCGTCCGCCGGCCGCGCCGGCTGGCCGGCGGCTCGGTGCGGTCGTCGTCGCCTTCCGCGGGGTGGGCCGGCGGGAACAGCTCGCGCACCATGCCGGGCAGCTGGTTGAGCGGGGTCGCGGTGATCACCAGGGCGCCGAACGCGCCCAGCAGGAACAGCACCAGCACCACCAGGGCGGCCGGCAGCACCCGTTCCAGTTGGCCCGCGAGCACCCCGATCACGCCACCGGCGTGCGACCAGCCGGTCTCGTCGCGTGGTGAGCCGGCGCCCAGGTGCAGCATGCCGGTGACCGTGAGCAGGATCGCCAGCCCACCGACCAGCAGCCGGCCCCGACGCTCGGGATGCGGCTGCTGGCGCAGCAGGTGCACCGCCCAGCCCACCAGCAGCAGGGGCAGCAGCAGCGCCACGTTGCCGACCAGCAACCGGAACAGGCCGGTGATCGCCGCGCCGAGCGGGCCGGCGGCGCCGAACCACAGCGCGATCGCCGAGATCAGGCCGAGGGCCAGGACGGCCAGGCCCGCCCCGTCACGGCGGTGCGCCGGGTCGAGTTCGCGGGCGGTGGCGGCGTTGCGTCCGACCGCGCGGGCCAGCGTCCCGGTCGCCGTGCCGAACGCACGCCAGAGCTGGGCGATCAGGTGCCCGAAGGCCGCCAGCGCGGACCGGTGCCGCGGCGGGGCGGGCTTGGTGGCCGGGCGGCTCGCCGAGCGGGGCCGGCTGGCCGGTGCCGAGCCGCCGGTGCGGGCGCGCCCCGGTCCCGACGCCTTCTTCGAGGCCGGCTGTCGGGTTCTGGTTCCGGGAGATGCTGCCACCTGGTCACGGTAACGCTCAACCGCAAGTTGAGGGTGGACCGACACCGAAGCCCAGGGGCTCGACCGTCAGGCGAGACCGGCGTCGGCCAGGTCCTGGCGCAGGTGGCTCAGCTCGTGTTCGGTCGCCTCGACCATCGGCAGCCGGACCGGACCGGCCGAGCGGCCTTGCAGCGCCAGCCCGGCCTTGACCAGGATCACCCCCTGGGTACGGAAGATGCCGGTGTAGATGGGCAGCAACTGCCGGTGCAGCCGCAGCGCCTCGGCAGTGTCGCCGCGCTCCCAGGCCTCGATCAGCTGCGCGGTGGCGGCACCGGAGAAGTGCGTCGAGGTGCCGACCACGCCGGTCGCACCGACCGCCAGCATCGGCAGCAGCATCGCGTCGTCGCCGGCGTAGTAGGCCAGCTCGGTCTCGGCCAGCACCCGGGCCGAGGCAGCCAGGTCACCGCGGGCGTCCTTGACCGCCACGATCTGCTCGTGGCCGGCCAGCTGGAGCATGGTGTCGGTGGCCAACTGCACCCCGGTCCGGCCCGGGATGTCATAGACCATCACCGGCAGCGAACTGGCGTCGGCGACCGCCCGGAAGTGCTGCAGGATGCCGGCCTGCGGGGGCCGGGAGTAGTACGGGGTGACCACCAGCAGGCCGTCCGCGCCGGCCTTGGTGGCCTGGTCGGCGAGGTGGATGGAGTGCACCGTGTCGAAGGTCCCGACGCCGGCCACGATGCTGGCCCGGTCCCCCACCGCGTCGGCCACCGCTGCCACCAGCTCCGCCTTCTCGCCATCGGTGGTGGTCGGCGCCTCGCCGGTGGTGCCGTTGATGACCAGGCCGTCGTTGCGCTGCTCGTCCACCAGGTACGTCGCCAGCTCCCGGGCGGCGTCCAGGTCCAGTTCGCCGGCGACGGAGAACGGCGTGACCATGGCGGTGAGCAACCGGCCGAACGGGCGGGTGCGATCGGAACTGAGCATGTCCCAACGCTACCGCCGGGCGGCGCGCACGCGCGCCATTTCCGCGCGGCCGGCGCGCGTTCCGCCCACGCTGGCGGCCCGTGCTCTGCCCAACGCTAGCGGCCCGTGCTCTCCTCACGTCGAGGCCCGCACGAGCGCGCTGGCCGCCTCAGTCGGTCCAGCCCAAAACCCGGTCGGCCAACTGCCGGCCGGCGGCGATCAGTTGGGCATTGCGCTCGTCGGACTCGTGTACCCAGCGCTCGGCGTCGTCCGGGGCCTTGCCGAAGGCCACGTGTCGGGCGATCAGCGCCGCCCGGCGCTGCTGCGGTGGCGGGTCCAGGTACCAGACCTGGTCCAGCAGCGGCCGGAGCTCGGGCCACAGCAGCAGGTAGTTGCCCTCGGTGACGACCAGCGGCACGTCCGCCGGCACCGGCACCGCGGCGGCGATCGAGTCCTCGATCATGCGGTCGAAGGCCGGCGCGTAGACGGTGCCCGGTTCGCGGTGCAGCCGGGCCAGCAGCGCGGCGTAGCCGGCCCGGTCGAAGGTGTCCGGCGCGCCCTTGCGGGCGCGCAGCCCGGTCCGGCGCAGCTCGGCGTCGGCGAGGTGGAAGCCGTCCATGCCGACCAGGACGGCCCGGTCCGGTCCGAGCCCGGCGACCAGCCGCTCGGCCAGCGTGGACTTGCCCGCCCCCGGGGGGCCCGTGATGCCCAGGATCCGGCGCCGGCCCGGCACGCTCAACCGGCCGGCGGCGCTCAGCAGTTCGGAGAAGTCCGTCATCGCCCCGCCTGGTAGTCCCTCGGCCCGATGCCCGGCCGGAGCCCGACGCTACTCAGCCGAGGGCGCCGGCCAGCGCCGGCGTGAGGTCACCACGGCCGTTGACCCGCACTCCGCCGAGGTCCAGCCAGTCCGCCAGCTCGGCCAGCTGAACGGCCAGCTGCTCGGCGACGTAGCCGTGGTCGACGCCGGGCTCGGCCCAGGCCGACTGGACCTGCAGCAGGCCCGCCTGCCGGTCGGCCTTCAGATCGACCCGGCCGGCCAGCGTCTCGTCGAGCAGGAAGGGCAGCACGTAGTAGCCGTGCACCCGCTGCGCGGCCGGCGTGTAGATCTCGATCCGGTAGTGGAAGCCGAACAGCCGCTTGGCCCGGTCGCGAAACCACACCAGCGGGTCGAACGGGCTCAGCAGCGCCCGGCCGGTCACCCGGCGGGGCCGGCGGGCCGCCGGCCACAGGTAGCCGGGAGCGTCCCAGCCGGCGACCGAGACCGGCAGCAGCTCACCGGCCTCGACCAGCTCGGCGACCCGCAGTTTGGAATCGGCCCGGGGCAGCCGGAAGTAGTCGCCCAGATCCGGCTCGGTGGCGATTCCGTAGGCCCGGGCGGCG
>JAVEEO010000226.1 GCA_030840415.1 Pseudonocardiales bacterium
GCCGGCCGGGCCGGCTTCGGGCATGCCTACGACGACCTGGCCTCGACGGCACTGCGCTACCTGCGCGACACCGGCGGCGAGGCGGCGGTGATGGCCTTCGCCGAGCACCGCGCCCACAGCCTCAGCAGCCGGCTCGGCGCCCAGTGCTCCGGGCCGGACTTCGACCGGGCCGATCCACGTGACAAGGCCGGCCTGGTCGCTGCCGCGCTGACTGCCGAGGGCTATGCCGCCAAGGTGACCCCGGCCGGCAACGCCGGGCAGGGTAGCCAGATCTGCCAGCACCACTGCCCGGTGGCGCACGTGGCCGCGGAGTTTCCGCAGCTGTGCGAGGCCGAGACCCGGGCGCTGGCCGAGGTGCTGGGCACCAACGTCCAGCGGCTGGCCACCATCGCCCACGGCGACGGCGTGTGCACCACCCACGTTTCATCCGGCTCACCGGCCTCGTCGGCCGGTGCGGTACCGACCGGCGGCCGGCCCGCACCATCCAATGCACCACTACATGCAGCAGTCCCAGACCGGGAGGCAGATAGATGACCACAGCAGCTGAGCGCGTGCTCGCCCAGGGTGAGCAGATCGAGGCGCTGTCGACGTACAAGTTCGGTTGGTCGGACACCGACGTGGCCGGTTCCACGGCCCGCCGGGGCCTCAACGAGGACGTCGTGCGCAACATCTCAGCGCTGAAGAACGAGCCTGCCTGGATGCTGGAGCGCCGGTTGAAGGCGCTGGAGATCTTCCGCAAGAAGCCGATGCCGAACTGGGGCTCGGACCTGTCCGGGATCGACTTCGAGAACATCAAGTACTTCGTGCGCTCCACCGAGAAGCAGGCGGCCACCTGGGACGACCTGCCCACCGACATCAAGAACACCTACGACAAGCTCGGCATCCCCGAGGCCGAGAAGCAGCGGCTGGTCTCCGGCGTCGCGGCACAGTACGAGTCCGAGGTCGTCTACCACAAGATCCGCGAGGACCTGGAGACCCAGGGCGTGCTGTTCCTGGACACCGACACCGCGCTGCGCGAGCACGAGGAACTGTTCAAGGAGTACTTCGGCACCGTCATCCCGTCCGGGGACAACAAGTTCGCGGCGCTGAACACCGCGGTCTGGTCGGGCGGGTCGTTCATCTACGTCCCCAAGGGCGTGCACGTCGACATCCCGCTGCAGGCCTACTTCCGGATCAACACCGAGAACATGGGCCAGTTCGAGCGGACCCTGATGATCATCGACGAGGGTGCCTACGTGCACTACGTCGAGGGCTGCACCGCGCCGATCTACTCCTCGGACTCGCTGCACTCCGCGGTGGTCGAGATCATCGTCAAGCCCGGTGGCCGGTGCCGCTACACCACCATCCAGAACTGGTCGAACAACGTCTACAACCTGGTCACCAAGCGTGCGGTCGCGCAGGCCGGCGCGACCATGGAGTGGGTCGACGGCAACATCGGCTCCAAGGTGACCATGAAGTACCCCGCGGTCTGGATGACCGGTGAGCACGCCAAGGGCGAGGTGCTCTCGATCGCGTTCGCCGGCGAGGGCCAGCACCAGGACGCCGGCGCCAAGATGGTGCACGCCGCTCCGCACACCTCCTCGACGATCATCTCCAAGTCGGTGGCCCGCGGCGGTGGCCGGACCTCCTACCGCGGCCTGGTCCAGGTCGAGCCGGGCGCGCACTCCAGCCGCTCCACGGTCAAGTGCGACGCGCTGCTGGTCGACACCATCAGCCGCTCCGACACCTACCCCTACGTCGACGTCCGCGAGGACGACGTGTCGATGGGTCACGAGGCCACCGTGTCCAAGGTGAGCGACGACCAGCTGTTCTACCTGATGAGCCGCGGCCTGTCCGAGGACGAGGCGATGGCGATGATCGTGCGCGGCTTCGTCGAGCCGATCGCCCGCGAGCTGCCGATGGAGTACGCCCTCGAGTTGAACCGGCTCATCGAGTTGCAGATGGAAGGAGCGGTCGGCTAAGTGCCCCACCAAGTTTTTCTCGCCAAAGACACTCGAAAAACTTGTCGGGGACCCCGAAAGGCAAACTGTGACAGCCCTACTGAATAAGACTGGCTCGCCTGCCGAGCGCTTCACCTCCCGCAACCCCGACGACTTCGCGGTGCCCACCGGCCGCGAGGAGGAGTGGCGGTTCAGCCCGCTGCGCAAGCTGCGCCCGCTGTTCCAGCCGTTCGTGTCGCAGGACTCGTTCCGCTTCGAGACCGAACTGCCGGCCGGGGTCACCCTGACGATGGTCGGCCGCGACCACGAGCTGGTCGGCACGGCGCTCACGCCGGCCGACCGGGTCAGCGCGCTCGCGGCGGCGAACGTCGGGCAGGTGGTGCTGGTGACCATCGCCGCCGAGGCGCAGCTGTCCGAGCCGGTCACGCTGCGCTCGATCGGCAAGCCGGGCCTGAACTACGGCCACTTCGTCATCGACGCCCGGGCCTTCAGCTCGGCCACCGTGGTGATGGACCACCTCGGCGAGGCGACGGTCGCGGCCAACGTCGAGGTGCTGGTCGGCGACGGTGCGAACCTGACCCTGGTCAGCGTCCAGGACTGGGACGCCGAGGCCGTCCACGTGGCCGCGCACGCCGCCCGGCTCAGCCGGGACGCCCGCTACACCCATATCGCGGTCAACCTCGGCGGCGCCGTGGTGCGGCTGAACCCGACGGTGACCTACGCCGGCCCGGGTGCCTCCGCCGAGCTGTACGGGCTGTCCTTCGCCGGCGAGGGCCAGCACCAGGAGTCGCGGCTCTACGTCGACCACTCGGTGCCGCAGTGCAGTTCGCACGTGGTCTACAAGTCGGTGCTGGACGGCGATACCTCGCGCACGGTGTGGATCGGTGACGTCCGGATCCGGCCGGCGGCGGTGGCGACCACCACCTACGAGCTGAACCGCAACCTGCTGCTGACCGACGGGGCGCGCGCGGACTCGGTGCCCAACCTGGAGATCGAGACCGGCGAGATCGCCGGCGCCGGCCACGCCAGCGCCACCGGAAGGTTCGACGACCTGCAGCTGTTCTACCTGCAGTCGCGCGGCATCCCCGAGGACGAGGCCCGCCGGCTGGTGGTGCGCGGCTTCTTCGCCGACGTGATCAACCACATCACCGTGCCGGAACTGCATGACCGGCTGATGGCAACCATCGATGCCCGGCTCGGGGGTACCCCGGCCGGAGCGGAGGAGGACAGCTGATGGCCACCAGGCTCTGCGCACTGGCCGAGCTCAGCCCCGGCGTGCCGCTGCGGGTCGAACTCGACTCGACCGAGGTCGCCGTGGTGCGGGTCGGCGAGGAGATCTTCGCCATCGAGGATGTCTGCTCGCACGCCGACATCCCGCTGTCGGAGGGCGACGTGGAGGACTGCACCATCGAGTGCGCCCTGCACGGTTCGCGTTTCGACCTGCGCACCGGCAAGCCGACCGGACCGCCGGCCACCCGGCCGGTGCCGGTCTTCGAGACTTCGGTGGTCGACGGCGACGTCTTTGCCGAACTCGACAGCTGAGCCCGCCTCGGCCACCCCGCACGAAACCGTTACCCAGAGGAGAACCCGCAGATGTCCAAGCTCGAGATCCGCGACCTGCACGTCGCCGTGGACGACACCCCGATCCTCAAGGGCGTCGACCTGACGGTGGAGTCCGGCCAGACGCACGCGATCATGGGTCCCAACGGTTCCGGCAAGTCCACGCTGGCCTACTCGATCGCCGGTCACCCGAAGTACACGGTCACCTCGGGCCAGGTGCTGCTCGACGGCCAGAACGTCCTGGAGATGGCTGTCGACGAGCGGGCTCGCGCCGGTCTCTTCCTGGCCATGCAGTACCCGGTCGAGGTGCCCGGGGTGTCGGTGTCGAACTTCCTGCGCACCGCCGCCACCGCGGTCCGGGGCGAGGCTCCCAAGCTGCGCACCTGGGTCAAGGAGGTCAACACCGCCATGACCGAGTTGGAGATGGACAAGGCCTTCGCCGAGCGCAACGTCAACGAGGGCTTCTCCGGCGGTGAGAAGAAACGCCACGAGATCCTGCAGATGGCGCTGCTCAAGCCCAAGATCGCGATCCTGGACGAGACCGACTCGGGCCTGGACGTCGACGCGTTGCGGGTGGTCAGCGAGGGCGTCAACCGGGTTCGGGAGACTGGGATCGGCACCCTGCTGATCACCCACTACACCCGGATCCTGCGCTACATCAAGCCTGACTTCGTGCACGTGTTCTTCGACGGCCGGATCGTGGAGTCCGGCGGCGCCGAGCTGGCGAACGAGCTCGAGGCGCACGGCTACGCCCGGTACGGCGCGAACGAGCCGGCGGCGGTGCAGTAGTGGTAGCTCCCGCCTTCGATGTAGCAGAAATCCGCAAGGACTTCCCGATCCTGTCCCGGCAGGTGCACGGGGTTCCGCTGGTGTACCTCGACTCGGCCAACACCTCGCAGAAGCCGCGCCAGGTGCTGGACGCGATGCAGGACTACTACAGCCTGCACAACGCCAACGTGGCCCGGGCGGTGCACACCCTCGGCTCCGAGGCGACCACTCTGTTCGAGGCGGCCCGGGACAAGGTTGCGGCGTTTATCAACGCCCCCAGCCGCGACGAGGTGATCTTCACCAAGAACATCTCCGAGTCCCTCAACCTGCTGGCGTACTCGCTGTCCAACGCGACCACCTTTCCGGGTGCGGAGAAGTTCCGGATCGGCCCCGGCGACAACGTGGTGGTCACCGAGATGGAGCACCACTCCAACCTGGTGCCGTGGCAGCTGTTGGCCCAGCGCACCGGTGCGGAGTTCCGCTACATCCCGATCGACGAGGACGGCCGGCTGGTCCTCGAGGCCATCGAGGAGCGGATCGACGAGCGCACCAAGGTGGTGTCCTTCGTCCACCAGTCCAACGCGCTGGGAACCGTCAACCCGGTGGCCCGGATTGTGGCGCGGGCCAAGGCGGTCGGTGCGCTGACCATCCTGGACGCCGCCCAGTCCGCGCCGCACCGTCCGGTCGACGTCCAGGCGCTCGGGGTGGACTTCCTCGGCTTCACCGGCCACAAGCTCTACGGCCCGACCGGGGTCGGCGTGCTGTGGGGCCGCTACGAGCTGCTCGCCGCGCTGCCGCCGTTCATGGGCGGCGGCGAGATGATCGAGACCGTCGACATGTCCGGCACCACCTACGCCGCGCCGCCGCACCGGTTCGAGGCCGGCACCCCGATGATCGCCGAGGCGATCGGGCTGGGCGTTGCCATCGACTACGTCACCGCGATCGGGATGGACAGCATCCAGGCGCACGAGGACGCGCTCACCGCCTATGCGCTGCAGGCGTTCGCCTCGGTGCCGGGGCTGAAGGTGATCGGGCCGAACTCACCCGAGGACCGCGGCGCCACCATCTCGTTCACGGTCAAGGGCATTCACCCGCACGACGTCAGCCAGCTGCTGGACGAGCAGGGCATCGCGGTGCGGGCCGGCCACCACTGCGCCCGGCCGGTATGCGTGCGCTACGGGATCCCGGCCACCACCCGGGCGTCCTTCGGCATCTACACCACCACCGCCGAGATCGACGCGCTGGTAGCGGGCCTGGCCCGGGTGCAGGAGATGTTCGGATGAGCGAGCATCGCAGCGAAGCGAGGAGCGCAGCGAGTCAAGCGATGAGCCGGCGGCGAGTGAGCATCGGGCGAGGCACGAGCCCGGCGCGGAGCGAGTTGACTGTCAGCGCGAAGGGCGGGAGGCACGCATGAGCCTGTCGATGGATTCGATGTACCAGCAGATCATTCTCGATCACTACAAGCACCCGCAGCACCGCGGCGCGATCGAGCCGTTCGACGCCGAGGTGCACCACGTCAACCCGACCTGTGGCGACGAGGTGACCCTGCGGGTGCGCCTGGCCGACGGCGAGATCGCCGAGCTCGGCTGGGTGGGGGAGGGCTGCTCGATCAGCCAGGCCTCCACCTCGGTGATGAGTGACCTGGTGGTCGGCAAGCCGATCGAGAACGCGCTGGAGTTGCAGGAGAAGTTCCTGGAGCTGATGCAGTCCCAGGGTCAGGGCGAGCTGACCGAGGACGAGGCCGAGGCCCTGGACGACGCGGTGGCCTTCGAGGGCGTGTCGAAGTACCCGGCGCGGGTCAAGTGCGCGCTGCTGGGCTGGATGGCAATGAAGTCGGCCGTCGCGGAAGCAAGCAATGCCGCCGGAGCAAGCGGTAATACTGGAGCAAGCGGCACCACCGAACAGGGAGCGCAGTCATGACCGAAGCCGGCACCATTCCCAAGCCGTCCCAGGACGACGTCGAAGAGGCGCTGCGCGACGTGGTCGATCCCGAGCTGGGGATCAACGTCGTCGACCTGGGCCTGATCTACGGCCTGGACATCGCCGACGACGCCACGGTGACCGTCGACATGACGCTGACCTCGGCCGCCTGCCCGCTGACCGACGTGATCGAGGAGCAGGCCGAGGCCGCCCTGACCGGTGGCCCGAAGCCGCTGGCCAGCGCCATGAAGATCAACTGGGTCTGGATGCCGCCGTGGGGCCCGGACAAGATCACCGACGACGGCCGCGAGCAGCTGCGGGCGCTCGGCTTCAACGTCTGACCGCGTCACCTGGAGCTGTCTGTCACGAGCGCAATCGGTTTATCAATCTAAATGGGCGAATCGCCCATTCCGGGGCACCTTGGCGTGGCGCATAGTCGATAGCCTCATCGGACGCCTCACCGGTCTGAGACCAGATTCAGGTCGAATCCGGCGTCTTCGCGCTATCGGGAGGGCACTATGTCAGCTACGTTCCTATCGGCATCTCGTGCGAAGGTGATTGCAACCGTCTGCACCGCGGTCGCGGCCTCGGTGGTGTTCGCGGGCACAGGGTCGCAGGCCGATGCATCCGGCTGCGCGCCCACCGCGTACACCCCGGGCGTCGGTGGCGGTTGGGGCATTGCATTGGCCAACCTGCCCTGTACTGGTAGCTACACGATCAGGCTGGTCAACAATGCCGGAAACATCCTCAGAGAGGATTCGGGTACGGGCAGCGGAGGCGTTCAAACGTCGAACACGGTCTGTGCCGGTGCGATCGTCCACACTTTCATCTACGTCAACGTCGGCGGAACCGGGATGAGCGACACGTCCGGCACGGTTCCGTGCTGATGCACTAGCAGATCTACCGGCCTGTGCCGGCCGGATCACAGCCGGCCGGCACAGGCCCTATCAGTAGCGCTTGCTCCCGGCTGACCAGATCCAGCGAGTGTTCGGTAGGTGGCTCAGCCGAGGCTGCTGGCCGAGAACGTGTCGCAGCCCTTGGGGTCGCCGCCCTTGTAGCCGGTGTCGAACCACTTCTGCCGCTGCGCCGACGAGCCGTGGGTGAACTTGCTCTGGTCGACCCCGCCGCTGCCGAGGTGGGACTGGATCCAGTCGTCGCCGATCCGGCCGGCGGTGTCGAGGGCGGCGGTGATGTCGGCCTGGGTGAGGTTCTCGATGAACGGCCGGCCGTTGGCCGCCGGCACCGTGGTGGCGTGGTTGGCCCAGACGCCGGCGAAGCAGTCGGCCTGCAGCTCCAGCCGTACCGAGTCCGAGTTGGCCCCGGTCTTGCGGTCGATCTTGTCCGAGATGCCCAGCAGATCCTGGACATGGTGGCCGTACTCGTGGGCCAGCACGTAGGCGTTGACGAACGCGCCGCCGGTGGCACCGAACTGGGTCTTGAGCTCGTCGAAGAAGGACAGGTCGATGTAGACCTTCTTGTCGGCCGGGCAGTAGAACGGCCCGACGCCGGAGTCCGCCGCACCGCAGCCGGTGCTGGTCTGTCCGGTGAAGAACACCGTCGGCACCTTGGTGTACCGGGTGCCCTCCTTGGGCAGCTGGGCGGCCCAGAACGCCTGCACCGAGTCGATGTCGGCGACGATCGCGCAGTCCGAGCGCGCGTTGGCGTCCGCGCCGGTCTTGCAACTGCTGGACAGTTCGGTGTTGTCGACGGTGCTGGGGTTCGAGCCCTGGCCGAGGCTGCTCAGCCCACCGGGCAGCGCGCCGGTCGAACTGCCGCCACCGCCGCCCAGGACGTTGAACAGCACCACCACTATCAACCCGACCAACCCCAGGCCGCCACCGCCGACTGCCAGGCCACCCCGGCCCATGCCGCCACCGCCCCGGGCGTCCTGCACCTGCGAGGTGTCCAGCTGGGCGTCGTCGTTGAACTGCATCGTCCACCATCCGGCGTCGGGTGGTCCCCCTTGCTGGAGCCACCGGCTTTGACCGAACGCTACCCGGCCGCAAGCGCCGCGCACGCTACCGGACGTCCGGGCGCCGGAGTTGCGGTAATCTGATCAGACGTGAGCACCGTTCCGCGCTGAGCCCGGCCCCTGTGCCTCCGCCTGTCAGCCCTGAACCCGAAAGTGCTTATCCATGATCACCGCGACCGACCTCGAACTGCGCGCCGGTGCGCGCATCCTGCTCGAGCCCACCACGCTTCGGGTGCAGCCCGGTGACCGGATCGGCCTGGTCGGGCGAAACGGTGCCGGCAAGACCACCAGCCTGAAGGTGCTGGCCGGCGAGACGCTGCCACACGGCGGCAAGGTCAGCAGCAACTCGCCGGTCGGTTACCTGCCGCAGGACCCCCGGACCGGCGACCTGGAACAGACCGCGGGGGACCGGGTGCTGTCCGCGCGTGGGCTGGACGCCATTCTGCGCGAGCTCAACGAGGTCGGCCTGCGGTTGGCCGAGGAGCACGAGGACGAGGCGCTGGTCCGCAAGTACGGCCAGCTCGAGGAGCGGTTCTCCTCGCTCGGCGGCTATGCGGCCGAGGCCGAGGCGTCCCGGATCTGCTCGCACCTGGGACTGCCCGAACGGGTGCTGGCCCAGCCGCTGGGCACCCTGTCCGGCGGGCAGCGCCGGCGCATCGAGCTGGCCCGGATCCTGTTCGCCGACTCGGCCGGTGAGCCGACCACGCTGTTGCTGGACGAGCCGACCAACCACCTCGACGCCGACTCGATCACCTGGTTGCGGGACTTCCTCAAGGGCCACCGCGGCGGCCTGATCGTCATCAGCCACGATGTCGAGCTGCTCGACGCGGTCGTGAACAAGGTCTGGTACTTGGATGCCAACCGCTCCAACATCGACATCTACAACGTCGGCTGGAAGGCCTACCTCAAGCAGCGCGAGGCCGACGAGCGCCGCCGGCACCGCGAGCGGGCCAACGCCGAGCGCAAGATCGACCAGCTGCGAGGTCAGGCCGACAAGATGCGGGCCAAGGCCACCAAGGCCAGGGCCGCCCAGCAGATGCTGCGCCGCGCCGACGCGCTCAACGCCGGCCTGGCCGAGGTGCGGGTGCACGACAAGGTGGCCCGGCTGCGCTTTCCCGACCCCGCTCCGTGCGGGCGCACCCCGCTGACCGCCGAGGGCCTGTCGAAGTCCTACGGCTCGCTGGAGGTGTTCACCGATGTCGGGCTGGCCGTCGACCGGGGCACCCGGGTGGTGGTGCTGGGGTTGAACGGTGCCGGCAAGACCACCTTGCTGCGGTTGCTGGCCGGCGCTGAGACCCCGGACACCGGCGAGGTGGCACCGGGGCATGGTCTGCGGCTGGGCTACTACGCCCAGGAGCACGAGACCCTGGACACCGAGCGCACCGTGCTGGAGAACATGCGCAGTGCCGCCCCGGACCCGGCCGACCTGCAGCTGCGCAGCGTGCTGGGCGCCTTCCTGTTCTCCGGCGAGGACGTCGACAAGCCGGCCGGCGTGCTGTCCGGCGGGGAGAAGACCCGGCTGGCGCTGGCGATGCTGGTGACCAGTGCCGCCAACGTGCTGCTGCTGGACGAGCCCACCAACAACCTCGACCCGGCCAGCCGCGAGCAGGTGCTGGACGCGCTGCGCCGCTACGCCGGTGCCATCGTCCTGGTGACCCACGACGAGGGAGCGGTCCAGGCCCTCAATCCGGACAAGGTGATCCTGCTGCCCGATGGCGTCGAGGACTCCTGGAGCGCCGACCTCGCCGACCTGATCGCGCTGGCCTGACACCGCCCGGCGGCGCCGCGCGAACCCGGGCGTGCCGAGCGGCGCCGGCCGGCAGCGGCCAGCATCGGCCGCATCACGCAGACCTGACGCCCGTACCCATTGCTATGCGGTGGCCAGCCTGCTAGCAAGGTGTTTGCGTGCAAAAAGGATCACTGCGCTTTGCGCTGGGCTGCGTTATCCAATGAGAGGACTGACGGTGGCTGATCTGAAGAAGGGCGCCCGCATCACGGGGTCCGACCGGAACAAGTTGGCGGTCGAAGTGAAGAAGCAGTACGAGAAGGGTCGCAGCATCCGCGAACTGGCGGACAGCCATGGCCGTTCCTACGGCTTCATCCACCGGCTGCTGAGCGAGAACGAGGTGTCGCTGCGCAGCCGGGGCGGTGCCACCCGGGGAAAGAAGAACTCCTCCTGACGCCGGGAACCGGCCACCGGCCGACCGAGGTTCCGGCGCTCGCCGGGTTCTCGGTCGAGCTGTCGCAGGCCGATCAGGTCGCCACCTTCACCCTGAACCGGCCGGCCAAGCGCAATGCCCAGAACCCGCTCACCTGGGCCTGGCTGGGCCGAACGGTCAACGCGCTGCCCGGCACGGTCCGGGTGCTGGTGGTGCGCGGCGAGGGGCCGTCCTTCTCCGCGGGCCTGGACCGGCAGATGTTCACCGCAAAGGGTCTCGCGGGCATCGAGGGGATTCCGAGCGTGCTGGAGCTGGCCGGTTTCGGCCACGAGGAGGCCAGCGCCGAGATCGCCGGCTACCAGCACGGCCTCGGCGTCTTCGCCCGTCCCGGGTTGGTCAGCCTCGCGTTGGTGCAGGGGCACGCGGTCGGGGCCGGCTTCCAGCTGAGCCTGGCCTGCGACGTCCGGATCGCCGCCGAGGACGCCCAGTTCACCATGGCCGAGGTGAGCCTGGGCCTGGTACCGGATCTGGGCGGCACCAAGCGGCTGCTCGAGCTGGTCGGCTACTCCCGGGCCGCCGAGATCTGCCTGACCGCGCGCCGGGTGGACGCGGCCGAGGCGCTGCGGATCGGCTTGGTGAGCGCGGTGGTGGCCCCGGACGAACTGGCCGGGGCGGGGGAGCGGTTCGTGTCCCGGATCCTGGAGCAGCCGGCCGCGGCGGTGGCCGAGACCAAGGCGCTGCTGCTGGCGGCCGCCAACCGGACCCAGACCGAGCAGGAGCGCGCCGAGCGGGAGGCGCAGCACCGCCAGTTGCGGGCGCTGGCCGGCCTCGCTGAGTAACCGCCGCATAACCGCCGGGTCGCGCCGTCCCTGCCGCGTTTGCGCTGGCAGCGAATTGGGGCGCCCGGCGGCCCCCGGCGTGTCCGGGCGTGCGGATAATCGAGCCGTGATGACGCGATGATGCCCGGCGCCGGCAACTACTCGGTGATGCGCTCGATGCGCCGGGACTCGACGCTGTCCAAGCGGCCGCTGCGGGCCGGCACCGCCCGCCGGGTGATCGCCTTCGCCAAGCCGTACAAGCTCGAACTGCTGCTGTTCCTGGTGATGATCGTGCTGGACGCGCTGATCGGGGTGGCCACCCCGGTGCTGGCCGGCCGGGTGATCAACGAGATCACCGGCAACGGCGAGGTGCGGGTGGTGGTCTGGATCGCGGTGTTCATCGCCGGGCTCGCGGTCGTCGACGCCATCCTGTCGCTGGCCCAGCGGTGGTACTCGTCCCGGATCGGGGAGGGTCTGATCTTCGACCTGCGCACCGGGGTGTTCGACCACATCCAGCGGATGCCGCTGGCGTTCTTCACCCGCACCCAGACCGGGGCGCTGGTCAGCCGGCTCAACAGCGACGTGCTCGGCGCCCAGCAGGCCTTCACCTCCACCCTGTCGGGCCTGGTGAGCAACGTGGTCAGCCTGGTGTTCACCGCGGCGGTGATGTTCACGTTGTCCTGGCAGATCACCGCGCTGGCGCTGGTGCTGCTGCCGGTGTTCGTGCTGCCGGCCAAGCGGGTCGGCGCCACCCTGCAGGTCATCACCCGGGAGTCCTACGGGCTGAACGCCTCGATGAACGCCACTATGACCGAGCGGTTCAACGTGTCCGGGGCGCTGCTGGTCAAGCTGTTCGGCAAGCCGGCGGAGGAGTCGGCGTCCTTCAGTTCGCGGGCCGCCCGGGTCCGCGACATCGGCATCCGGTCGGCGATGTACGGCCGCACCCTGTTCGCCGCGCTGAGCCTGGTGGCCAGCCTGGCCCAGGCGCTGGTCTACGGCCTGGGCGGCTACTACGCACTCACCGGTCAGCTGTCCACCGGCACCGTGGTCACCCTGGCGCTGCTGTTGTCGCGGCTTTACGGGCCGTTGATGCAACTGTCCAACATCCGGGTCGACGTGATGAGCGCGCTGGTCAGCTTCGACCGGGTGTTCGAGGTGCTCGACCTGGCGCCGCTGATCGACGACGCCCCGGACGCGGTGCCGATCGACCCGGCCGCCTCCACGATCGAGTTCGACGATGTGTGGTTCTCCTACCCCAGCGCCTCCGAGGTCTCGCTGGCCTCGCTGGAGGACGTCGCGGTGCTGGACCAGACCCCGAGCCAGGACGTGCTGCGCGGGGTCAGCTTCACCGCCGCGGCCGGGCAGATGATCGCGCTGGTCGGGCCGTCCGGGGCGGGCAAGACCACCATCAGCCAGCTGGTGCCGAGGATCTACGACGTCCGCTCCGGCGCGGTGCGGATCGGCGGCCAGGACGTCCGGAGCGTCACCCAGCAGTCGCTGCGCGACGTGATCGGGGTGGTCAGCCAGGACGCCCACCTGTTCCACGACACCATCGCCAACAACCTGCGCTACGCCCGGCCGGCCGCCACCGACGCCGAGCTGTGGCAGGCGTTGCGCGCGGCCAACATCGCCGACAAGATCGCCGAGCTGCCCGACCAGCTCGAGACGGTGGTCGGCGATCGTGGTTACCGGCTCTCCGGCGGGGAGAAGCAGCGGATCGCGATCGCCCGGCTGCTGCTCAAGGCCCCGCCGATCGTGATCCTGGACGAGGCCACCGCGCACCTGGACTCGGAGAGCGAACGGGCGGTGCAGCTGGCCCTGTCGGTGGCCCTGGAGCGGCGCACCTCGCTGGTGATCGCGCACCGGCTGTCCACCATCCGGGCCGCCGACCAGGTGCTGGTGATCGACGACGGCCGGATCGTGGAGTCCGGCACCCACGACGAGCTGCTGCGGGCCGGCGGCCTGTATGCCGAGCTGTACCGCACCCAGTTCGCGGTGCGGCACACCGACGAGGTCGCCCTCGAATCCGACGAGGACGTCGAGGTCGTCAGCTAGCGTGGGCTTCGCATGGACGATATTCGGGTCTGTTTCAGACCTGAATTCGGGTCTATCATTTAACCATGCAGACGACCTCGTTGTCGGACTTGAAGGCGCACCTCTCGGAGTACGCCGAGCGTGCGGAGCTGGAACACGAGCAGTACACCATCACCCGCAACGGCCGGCCGGCGGTCGTGCTGGTATCGGCTGATGAGTGGGAGTCGATGCAGGAGACCCTGTTCTGGCTCTCGCAGCCGGGGATCCATGAAGACATCGCCGAGGCTGAGGCCGACATCGTGGCAGGTCGCGTCTACGACGAGGCCCAGCTCCGCCAGGCGTTGAATCTGCCGCCGCGACGGTGACCCGCGGTGCGCCGGAGTGCCGGACGGTGCTTACCGCCGCCGCGCTGCGAAGCCTGCAGGCGGTCCCGCCCCGGGTTGCCGAGCCGCTGGTGGCCTTCGTGTTCGGCGGCCTGGCCGAGGAGCCGAAGCGCCGCGGCAAGCCGTTGCGAGGCGAGTTGGCCGGCCAGTGGACCGCGCGGCGCGGGGACTACCGCATCGTCTATCGACTCGACGACGAGACCAAGACGATGTACGTCCTGAAGATCGCCGGCCGCGCGGACGTGTACCGCTCTCGGTGACTTTTGGCGGATCGCAAACGCCCGGCTGCTGCTCTAGGCACTCCGTCCGTGATCCTGGCGCCCTTGCACTCGGACAGCGAGAGGCGTCCACCCCTAGAGCGATCAGGCAGAGACGCGCTGGGGCGCGGGGTGTACCTCGGCGGGTGTTCGAGCAGCGGTGGCTTCGGCAATCAGCTGAGCGGCACGCTGGTGCGACAACCCGAGCATCGTTCCCACATCACGCACGGTCAGTCCCAGTTCCGACAGCGTCAACGCCGCCGTTCGAGCCTCCTCAGCAGCCTCGGCCTGTGAGCGTGCTGCCTGCTCGCGCAGCAGCGCGGCTCGGGTCCAGTGCTCATGGGCCACCGCGGGGAAGACGATGTCGGCCTTCAATTCGAATAATTGTGGATCAACCTGCTCCATGACGACGTGGCCGCGCGGGACATTCAGGTCGTGGTGAGCGAGGCGACCATCGAGTCCGGCGAGGCCAGCAGGGTTCCGAACGCCAGCTCGGCGGCACCGATCAGGGCCGAATCCTGGTCCAGGCCGGGCAGCAGTACCTTGACGCCGGCCCGGGCGGCGGCCATCGCCCGGCGATCCAGCTCGGTCTCGACCGAGACCCGGTCCAGCCGTACCACCTCGGCCAGTGAGCCGCCCACCACGATCACCTGCGGGTTGAAGCAGTTGACCAGGTTGGCCAGGCTCCGGCCGAGCCAGATCGCCACCGTGTGCACCCCGTCGACCGCTCGCTGCTCGCCGGCCGCCGCGGCCTCGAAGACGGCTGCGATCGCCTGCGGCCCGTGCTGGTCGGTCACGCCAGCCGCCCGCAGCAGGGCATGCTCGCCGATGTAGGTCTCGATGCACCCGGTGCTGCCGCAGTGGCACGGCGGCCCGTCCGGGTTCACCGTCATGTGCCCGATCTCGCCGGCGTAGCCGCCGACGCCGTGCAGTTGGCCGCCGTCGGCGATGATGCCGCCGCCCACCCCGACGCTGCCGTTGAGGTAGATCAGGTGCTCGCAGCCCACCGCCGCGCCGCGCTGGTGCTCGGCAACCGCACCCAGGTCGGCGTCGTTGCCGACCTGCACGTCCAACCGCCGGGGCATCCGGTCGGCAAGCAACTCACCGAACGGCACCGCCCGCCAGTTCAGGTTGGGCGCGTGGTCGACGAAGCCGTCCCGCCGCCGGACGGTGCCCGGAATGCTGACCCCGACCCCGACCGGGCCCTGCGAGCCGGGCAGCCGCTCGGCCAGCCACTCCGCGTCGGCGGCGAGCTGGTCGACCACCGCGCGCGGCAGCCGGTCGGCACCCTCGATGGTGGTGACCCGGCGTTCGTGGACGGTGCCGCCCAGGCCGACCGCCGCGGTGACGATCCGCTCGACGGCGAGGTCGACGGCCAGGACGTACGGCCCGTCCGCCCGGGGCGCCACCACGTGCGAGGGCCGGCCGGCCCGGTCGCGGCCGGACGGCACGTACTCGGTGACCAGCCCGAGCGCGACCAGGTCCGAGACCAGCGCGCCGATGGTGCTGCGGTTGAGCCCCATGGTGGCAGTCAGCTCGGCCCGGGTTAGCTCCCCGTGCTGGTGGATCGAGCGCAGCAACCGGCTGAGGTTGTGCCGGCGGATCTCCTCAGGTCGCACGGCGACCCGCTGTGCTACCACCGGGCACCTCGGTCGGCGCTGATCAGCCGACGCCGGTGGCGCCGCTGCGCCGGCGCGACAGCGCGTCCACGGCCGCGGCGAGCAGCAGCACCGCTCCGGTCACGATGAATTGGATCGAGTCCCGGTTGTTGCCCTGCACCAGGTCGGCCATTCCGTTGGCGATGACGGCGACCACGAAGCCGCCGATGATCGCGTCCGCGGGCCGGCCGCGACCACCGAAGAGGCTGGTCCCGCCGATCACCGCCGCGCCCACCGCCAGCAGCAGGGTGTTGCCGCCGCCGGTGTTGGCGTCGACCGAGTGGGTGTTGGAGGCGAGCAGCACCCCGCCGACCGCGGCCATGAACGAGCTGATCATGAACACCGAGATCCGGATCAGGTCCACCCGGATACCGGCCCGCCGGGCCGCCTCGGTGTTGCCGCCGGTGGCGTAGACGTGCCGGCCGTAACGGGTGCGGCTGAGCACGAAGGTCCAGAGCGCGAAGAAGAACATCATGATCAGCACGACCCACGGGACGCCTTGCAGCGCCGGCGGTTTGACCAGCACCAGCTTGCCGCCCTGGTTGATCAGCTGGCTGCCGCCGGTGCCGCCCCGGTTGAGGTTGAGCAGGTAAACCGCCAGGCCGGCGATGACGGCCAGTGCCGCGACCTTGATGGCCACCAGGGCGATCGGCTCGGCGGTCAGGCCGGCCTTGGAACGCGAGCGCACCTGCTGCAGCTTGATCAGCGCGTAGCTGACGATGGCCACGACGGCGAGCGCCCAGCCGAGCCACGGGTCCATCTGGCCGTTGTAGAGGTTGGTGATGAAGTTGTCGGTGATCGAGATGTTGCCGTGCGCGCCGGCACCGTTGAGCACGATGAACAGGATCACGCCCTGGAAGGCGAGGAACAGTGCCAGGGTGACCACGAACGAGGGGATCCGCACCTTCGCGCACAGCGAGCCGGTGAAGAAGCCGATGGCCACGCCGGCCACCAGGGCGGCGCCGATCGCGAACGGCCAGGGCCAGCCGTAGCCGACCGACACCCGCGCCATCAGGGTGGCGCACACCCCGCCCGCGGTACCGGCGGCCAGGTCGATCTCGCCGAGCAGCAGGACGAAGACCAGGCCCATCGCGATGAAGATGGTGGGGGAGGACTGCTTGAGCAGGTCGGAGAAGTTCGCCAGCGACCCGAACTGCGGGCGCAGCGACCAGAACACGATCACCAGCACGATCAGGCCGGCGACGGCGGGCAGCGAACCCATGTCACCGCTGCGCACCCGCTGCCGGTAGGTGCGGAAGTAGTCGCCGACACCGCCCTCGATGGGCGCCGTGGCGGCGATCACCGCCAGGTCCGGCTCGGCGGCGCGGCGGTGGTCGCCGGGCTTGTCGACGTCGGTGGTCGGCGACGGGCTCGAGGAGGTCATGTCACACCGTCCCAGCGGTTGCGTGGTTGCTGCCGATGCCGATCGAGCCGGTGCGGCCGGTGGTGATCAGCTCCACCAGTTGCTGCTGGTCGACGTCCTTGCGGTCCACCGTCGCTGCCATCTGGCCCAGGTAGAGCACCGCGATCTTGTCCGCGACCTGCAGCACGTCGAGCATGTTGTGGCTGATCAGCACCACCGCGATGCCCTGGTCGGCCAGCCGCCGGACCAGGTCGAGCACCTGGGCGGTCTGGGCCACGCCGAGGGCGGCGGTCGGCTCGTCCAGCAGGACGACCTTGGACTGCCAGAGCACCGACTTGGCGATCGCCACCGTCTGGCGCTGGCCGCCGGACAGGCTGGAGACCCGTTGCCGGACCGACTTCACCGTCCGGACCGACAGCGACTCCAGCGCACCGGCGGCGGCCTTCTCCATGCTGATCTCGTCGAGCAGCACACCGCGGTGGTTCTCCCGGCCCAGGAACATGTTCTGCACGATGTCGAGGTTGTCGCAGAGCGCGAGGTCCTGGTAGACGATCTCGATGCCGAGTTCGGAGGCCGCCCGCGGCGAGTGCACCGACACCGGGCGTCCCTCGAAGTGATACTCGCCGGCATCGATGGTGTACGTACCGCCGATGCACTTGATCAGGGTGGACTTGCCGGCACCGTTGTCACCGACCAGTGCCGTCACTTCACCGGGCCGGGCGCTGAAGTCGACGCTGCGGAGCACGTGGACCGGTCCGAAACTCTTGTCGATGCCCCGCAGGGCCAGGATTGGTTCGGTCATGGCACTAGGTCGTTCCCTTCCGCTTGCACGCGTGACTGGGGCACCGGACGACGGTGAGGCAGATGGGCGGCGAGCCGGGCCGGCTCGCCGCCCATCCGGGACTTACTTGACGCCGTTCTTGGTGCAGAGCGCGGCGTAGGCACCCGTGCAGACCTGGGCCTTCGGGGTGTAGCCGTCGTTGATCGGCTGGGCCACGTTCTCGATGGTGATCGGGATCGGGGTGGCCAGGATCGCCGGGACGTCCTTGCCGGCCGTGGTGTCCTTGGCGGTCGCGGTGGTCTTCGGGATCTCACCGTTGACGATCGACACCATGGCGTCGATGGCCGGGACGGCCTCCTGGCTGGACGGCTTGTAGATGCTGAAGCACTGGTCGCCGGTCATGATGTTCTGCAGGCCCTGCGCGGTCGCGTCCTGGCCGGAGACGGCGACCTTGCCGTTGAGCTTCTGGTTCTTCAGCGCCGAGATCACCGAGTTGGCCATGCCGTCATTGGCCACCATCACCGCGTTGAGGCTCGGGGTCTTGCGCAGCATGGCGGTGAAGGTGGTGCCGGCAACGGCGTTGTCCCACTTGGCGATCGACTGGTCGTCGGCCTTCTTCCAGCCCGCCTGCTTGGACAGCACCGAGTCGTAGCCCTGCTTGAACAGCGTCGCGTTGTTGTCGGTCGGCGCCCCGTTGACGTCGACGTAGGTCACGGCCGACTTGCCGGCGACCTGGGGGCACTTGGTCAGCGCCTCGCCCTGGGCCTTGCCGACCGCGGTGTTGTCGTAGGAGATGTAGAGGGCCGCGCCGCCGCCGAGGGTCAGCCGGTCGTAGTCGATGGTGGTGATGCCCTTGCCCTGGGCCTCCTTCTCGATCGCCGCGCCGGAGGCCGAGTCCAGGTTGACGATCATCAGCACCTTGATGCCGTTGCTTTCCATGCTCTCGGCGATGGTCTTCATCTTGGCCGGGTCGTTCTGGGCGTTCTGGATGTCGCAGCTGAGGTTGACCTTCTGACACTCGGCCTTCATGGCGTCCGGGTCGGAAGTGACCCAGCGCTGCGAGGACTGGGTGTCGGGCAGGATGATGCCGACCTTGGCGCCCTTGCCGTCCAGGCCCCCGCCGGCAGCGGAGCTGCTCGTCGATGCGCTGGCCGAGCCGGCCGGGGCCGAACTGGTGCCGGTGGTGGTCGTGGACTTGCTGCCCGAGGAGCACCCGCCGAGAGCGAGCGCGGCCGCTGCTCCGACGACGATGAGGCCGATTGCGCTCTTGCGCATGGAGGATTCCGCCTTTCGCGTGCAGGATCGACGATGCACGTCTGTCAGCGGACCCGTCGACCACAAAGGAAATGTTGTCGGCGGGAACATATCCCCGATGTTGCCTCCCGGCAAAGAGGCTGACACCGAGTTGTTACCGAGTCGCGCTATCCGTGCGTCGCCGAATCACCTTGCTTAACAAGGATCTAACGACCGTGGGCGGTATGCCGGAATGCGCCTGAACGACGCTGCTCAGTCCAGCAGCGAGCGCAGCACGTACTGCATGATCCCGCCGTGCCGGTAGTAGTCGGCCTCGCCGGGGGTGTCGATGCGTACCGTCGCCTGGAAGGTCCAGCCATCCGAAGACAGATCAGCCCCGCCTTCGGCACCCGCCGGGGTCGCCCGGACCTCGACCTGACGCGGGATCTCACCGTCGTTGAGCGCGGTGATGCCGGTGATCTCGAATGTCTCGGTGCCGGTCAGCCCCAGCGTCTCGGCGCTCTCGCCCTTCGGGTACTGCAGCGGCAGCACGCCCATCCCGATCAGGTTGGACCGGTGGATGCGCTCGTAGGACTCGGCGATCACCGCCCGGACGCCGAGCAGAGCGGTGCCCTTGGCCGCCCAGTCCCGCGAGGAGCCCGAGCCGTACTCCTTGCCGGCCAGGATTACCAGCGGGATACCGGCCTCGGCGTAGTTCACCGAGGCGTCGTAGATGGTGGCGACCGGGGCGTCGGCCGGATCGCCGGCCGCGGTGAAGTCCCGGGTGAACCCGCCCTCCGTTCCTGGTGCGATCTGGTTGCGCAGCCGGATATTGGCGAAGGTGCCCCGGATCATCACCTCGTGGTTGCCGCGCCGGGAGCCGTAGGAGTTGAAGTCCTTGCGCTCGACGCCGTGCTCGGCCAGGTACTTGCCGGCCGGTGAGTCCGCCCGGATGGAGCCGGCCGGGCTGATGTGGTCGGTGGTCACCGAGTCGCCGACCTTGACCAGCACCCGGGCGCCGGCGATGTCGGTGACCGGTGACGGCTCGCGCTGCATGCCGTCGAAGTACGGGGGCTTGCGGACGTAGGTCGACTCGGCGTCCCAGTCGAAGGTGTTGCCCTCTGGGGTCGGCAGCGACTGCCAGCGCTCGTCGCCGGCGAACACGTCGGCGTAGTCGGTGACGAACATGTCGCGCGCGATGGCACCGCTCACGACCTCTTCGACCTCGGCGGTGCTCGGCCAGATGTCGCGCAGGAAGACGTCGTTGCCGTCGCTGTCCTTGCCCAGCGGCTCGTTGTAGAGGTCGATGTCCATCGTGCCGGCCAGCGCGTAGGCGACCACCAGCGGTGGCGAGGCCAGGTAGTTCATCTTGATGTCGGGATTGATCCGGCCCTCGAAGTTCCGGTTGCCCGACAGCACCGCGGTGACAGCGAGGTCGGCGTCGTTCACCGCCGCGCTCACCTCCGGGATCAGCGGCCCGGAGTTGCCGATGCAGGTGGTGCAGCCGTAGCCGACCAGGTTGAACCCGAGCTTGTCCAGATAGGGGGTCAGGCCGGAGCGGTCGTAGTAGTCACTGACCACCTTCGAGCCCGGCGCCAGCGTGGTCTTGACCCACGGCTTGCGGCTCAGGCCGCGCTCGACCGCCTTCTTGGCCAGCAGCGCGGCGCCGATCATCACCGACGGGTTGGAGGTGTTGGTGCAGGAGGTGATGGCAGCGATCGTCACCGCGCCGTGATCGAGCTCGAACTCGGTGCCGTCGGCCAGCCGCACCCGGGTCGGCGAGCTTGGCCGGCCGGTGCTGGAACCGGCTCCGCCGGACTCCAGCTGGCCGGGGGCGGCCTCGGTGCCGCCGCCGTTGTGGCTCGGCGGGTCGCTGGCCGGGAAGGATTCGGCGACCGCCTCGTCCTGCCCGTTCTGCGGGGTCGCCGGATGCCCGGCGGGTTCGTCCACGTAGGCGCTCAGCGCCTCCCGGAAGGCCGGCTTGGAGCCGGTCAGCGAGACCCGGTCCTGCGGCCGCTTCGGCCCGGCGATCGAGGCCACCACGGTGCCCAAATCCAGCTCGAGGTACTCCGAGTACTGCGCCTCGCGCTGCGGGTCGTGCCACAGGCCCTGCGCCTGGGCGTAGGCGCGCACCAGGGCCAGCTGCTCCGGGCTACGGCCGGTCAGCTCCAGGTAGCTGATGGTCTCGGCGTCGATCGGGAACACCGCGATCGTCGAGCCGTACTCCGGGCTCATGTTGCCGATGGTGGCGCGGTTGGCCAGCGGCACCGCCGCCACCCCGTCGCCGTAGAACTCGACGAACTTGCCGACCACCCCGTGCTCGCGCAGCATCTCGGTGATGGTAAGCACCAGGTCGGTCGCGGTGGTCGCCTCGGGCAGCTGGCCGGTCAGCTTGAAGCCGACCACCCGGGGGATCAGCATCGACACCGGCTGGCCGAGCATGGCGGCCTCGGCCTCGATGCCGCCGACGCCCCAGCCGACGATGCCCAGGCCGTTGATCATGGTGGTGTGCGAGTCGGTGCCCACCACCGTGTCGGGGTAGGCGGTCAGCTCACCGTTGACGTCCCGGCCGAAGACCACCCGGGCCAGGTGCTCGATGTTGACCTGGTGCACGATGCCGGTGCCCGGCGGCACCACCTTGAACTCGTCGAAGGCGCTCTGGCCCCAGCGCAGGAACTGGTAGCGCTCGAAGTTGCGCTGGTACTCCAGGTCGACGTTGCCGGCGAACGCGTCCGGGCCGCCGAACAGGTCGGCGATCACCGAGTGGTCGATGACCAGCTCGGCCGGGGCCAGCGGGTTGATCCTGGCCGGGTCGCCACCGAGGTCGGCGACCGCCTCGCGCATGGTCGCCAGGTCCACCACCGCCGGGACGCCGGTGAAGTCCTGCATGACGACCCGGGCCGGGCTGAACTGGATCTCGGTGGACGGCTCGGCGTTCGGCTGCCAGTCGGCGATCGCCGAGATCTGCTCGGCGGTCACGTTGACGCCGTCCTCGGTGCGGAGCAGGTTCTCCAGCAGCACCTTGAGGCTGTAGGGCAGCTTGTCCGAACCGGGTACCCGGTCCAGCCGGTAGTAGGTGTAGTCCGTGCCGTCGACCTGCAGACGGTCCTTGGCGTCGAAGCTGTTGGGGTGGCCTGCAGGCACGATCGTCCTCCCTGGACTCGGGTTCTCGACCCGCCATTGTTCCGCACCGCCGGCTAAGGCTTGCCAGCGGTAGGCCGATAGGGACGACTCGGAAGGGCGTATCCCGGTGTTACCGCGCTCGCACCGCCACCGGCCAGTCCGCCGGTGCGACGGATGTGACTGGCGTGACTAGTGGCGCTATTGGGGCTCAACTGGCAGTCTGTCCGACAGCACGCAGCGATAGAGGGGTGTGAGGTGGTCCGAAGTAACCAACCGGCCGGCCGTCGGCTGCGCGCCCTGCTGTGCACGGGTGCGGTGGCGGCCTCCTTGCTGTGTGCCGCCGGCCCGGTGCACGCCGCGCCCAAGCCGCCCAACCCCACCGACGCCCAGCTCGCCGCGGCCCGGGCGGCCAAGGCCTCGCTGGCCACCTCGGTCGGGGTGCTGTCCGGCCAGATCGTGCAGGCCCAGGCCCAGCTGCGCTCGCTGAACGCCAAGGTGGAGCTCGCCGAGCAGAAGTTCACCTTCGCGATCTTCAAGCTCGACAAGGCCAAGGCCCAGGCCGCCGAGGCCCAGGCCGGGGTGGCCGCGGCCCAGCAGGGCATCGAGACCGCGCGCGCCAAGCTGACCAACTACGTGCACGACAGCTACATCTCGCCGACCATGGGCTCGGCGACGGTGGGGCTGCTCAGCGCCCCGGACCCGAGCGCGCTGCTGCAGGGCGGGGACTACCGCAACTACGTCTCGTCCCGGCACCTGGACGTGATGAGCAGCCTGGACCGGGCGACGGTGGCCAAGTCCAACGCCGACGCCAAGGCCAAGGCGCTGGTCGAGCTGCAGCGCAAGCTGGCCGCCGATGCCGCCGCCGCCCAGCGCGCCGCCCAGCAGGCCTATGCCGACCAGCAGGCCCAGGCCGTCCAGCTGCGAGCCCGCGAGGCCAGCTACCAGCACCAGCTGGTGGAGGCCCAGAGCCGGCTGGCCACCTTGAACGGCCAGCGGGCCAAGTTCATCGCCTACCAGCAGGAACAGGCCCGGATCGCCGCCGAGCGCGCCCGGCAGGCCGCGGCGGCCCGCGCCCGGGCTGCCGCCGCGGCGGCAGCGGCCCGCGCCGAGCAGGAACGCCAGCGCCAGCAACAGCAGCAACGCGAACAGCAGCAACAACAGCAGCAGAACGACAACTCGGGCAGCAGCGGTTCCAGCACCAGCGGCTCGACCGACAGCGGCGGTTACACCCCGCCGCCGGCCTCGTCCGGCGGCTCCGGTGGCTGGACGGCCAGCAAGGGCCGGGCCGCGGCCAACCGCGCGCTGGGCGGCGG
>JAVEEO010000259.1 GCA_030840415.1 Pseudonocardiales bacterium
GCTGCTGGGCACCTCGCGGTACGTGACCAACCTGCTGGTGCGCGCGCCGGAGGCATTGCAGATGCTCTCCGGCGACGAGGGGTTGCGGCCGCGCCGGCAGCCCGAGCTGGCGGTGCTGATGGGCACCGCCGCCAGCCGGCAGGACGACTCGGCGCAGGCCGCGCACGCCATCCGGTCGCTGCGCCGGGTGGAGCTGCTGCGGATCGCCTTCGCCGACCTGCTCGGCCACCTCGACGACAGCGAGGTGGCGATTGCGCTCACCGAACTGGCCGACGCCACGCTGGCCTCGGCGCTCGGCGCCGCGGTCCGGATCGTGGCCGCGGAACTGGGGCTGCCCGATCTCGACCTGCGCTTCGCGGTGATCGCGATGGGCCGGCTCGGGGGACGGGAACTCGGCTACGGCTCCGATGCCGACGTGCTGTTCGTCTACGACGACCGGGGTGCGGGGCCGGAGGCCGGCCGGCGCGCGCACCTGGTCGCCGAGCGGCTGCGGGCGATGCTGGCTGCCCCGTCCACCGATCCGCCACTGCTGCTGGACGCCGACCTGCGCCCGGAGGGCCGCAACGGACCGCTGGTGCGGTCGCTGGGCTCCTACGCCGAGTACTACCAGCGGTGGGCCTCGGTCTGGGAGGCGCAGGCGTTGCTGCGGGCCCGGTTCTGCGCCGGCGACCCCGAACTGGGGGAGCGCTTCGTCGAACTGATCGATCCGATCCGCTACCCGGCGGGCAGCCTGCCCGCTGCCGCGGTGGTGGAGATCCGCCGGATCAAGGGCCGGGTGGACGCCGAGCGGCTGCCCCGCGGCGCCGACCCGCACACCCACACCAAGCTCGGCCGCGGCGGGCTGGCCGACGTCGAGTGGACGGTGCAATTACTGCAGCTGCGCAACGCCGGCCGGGTGGCGGGGCTGCGCACCACCGGGACGCCGGCCGCCCTGCGGGCCGCCGTGGACGCCGGCCTGCTGGCCGCCGACGAGGCGGCGGAGCTGACGGCTGCCTGGCGGCTGGCCGGCCGGCTCCGCAACGCGATCATGCTGGTGCGCGACCGGCCCGAGGACCAGCTGCCCAAGCCCGGCCGGGTGCTGGAAGCGGTCGGCCGGGTGCTGGGGTACCAGCCCGGTTTCCAGGCCGGCCAGCTGATCGACGACTACCGCCGGGTCACCCGCCGGGCCCGCCGGGTGGTCGAGTCGGTGTTCTACGATCCGGCCGACTGAGAGCTGCGTTCACCCGGCGCGTGCGAGTGCTGTGGTGGCTCGGGATGCCGCGCCGTCCCGTCCGGGTGGGCCGGGGCGGGAATCGGGGTGGCCGAGTTGAGCACCGATCGGTAGAGCGGCGCCGGCACGAAGGCGCTGCGGCCGGAGAACAGGTACTGCACCGCGCAGCCGACCAGGAAGACCGCGAGCCCGGCGACCGCGTCGATGACGAAGTGGTTGGCGGTGCCCACGATGACCAGCAGGGTGGCGATCGGGTAGAGCAGGCCCAGCGCCCGGACCCAGGCCCGCCCGGCGCACAGGTAGAGCACGACCCCGCACCACAGCGCCCAGCCGATGTGCAGGCTCGGCATCGCCGCGTACTGGTTGGAGTGCTCGGCGACGTTCGGATCGGCCAGCGAGCCCCAGGTGTGGAACTTCAGCAGCGTGTCGACGTAGCCGTACTGCGGCAGCAGCCGGGGCGGCGCCAGCGGGTAGAGGTAGAAGCCGGCCAGCGCGGTCAGCGAGGTGGCGAACAGCACCGTCCGCGCACCGCGGTAGATCCTCGGACGTGCCCGGTAGAGCCAGACCAGGCAGCCGATCGTCACCACGAAGTGCAGGGTGGCGTAGTAGTAGTTCATCACCTGGGCCAGCGGCTCGTGATCGGCCACGAACCGGTTCAGCGAGCGCTCGAAGTTCAGGTGCATGGCGTCCTGCAGGTGCTGCACGCCCCGGCCGTGCCGTTCGGCGATGCTCTGCTGCTCGGGCACCAGGTTGCGGACCTGGCTGTAGATCCAGTAGCAGAAGCCGATCAGCAGGATCTCCTGCCACCACTTCGGATCGCGGTGGTGCAGCAGGCGGTCCGGAAAGAGGCCGTTGAACCGGCGGCGCCGCCCGGAGAGTCCTCGAGCGCTGGAGTCGGCGCTGGGCTCAGCGCTGAACATAGGCCGTCACCGTCTCATCCTCTCACTCGAAACCTGAGATTCCCCCCGCCGATGGTGCCCAGTCGGTGTCCTCGCTTCGGCAAAGGGGAGTGGGCCTGGTCACCTTTTGACACCCGGCGGAACCAGCCGGCGCCGGCGGCCGACTGAGAACCGGACGGGTCGGGCGTTTCCGCCCGCGTTCTCAAAACCCATACCTGGAGGGGACCGGCGATGACCTTTCGACACCGCTTTCCACTGGCCCGGCTCAGCCGCGGCCTGCTCGGCACCGGCGGCCTCGCTGCCGTGCTGCTGGCCGCCGGAGCCGCGACGGCCTCGGCGCACGTCACCGTCTCGGCGCCGGAAGCGAGCGCGGGCGGCAGCGACGCGGTGATCTCGTTCCGGGTGCCGGACGAGAGCGAGTCGGCCCGGACGGTCGGGCTGAAGCTGCGGCTGCCCACCGACACCCCGATCGCGTCGGTGCTGGTGCAGCCGAAGCCGGGCTGGTCGGTGGTGGTCAGCTCGAGCAAGCTCGCCACCCCGATCACCACCGACGACGGCCAGGTCACCGAGGCGGTCTCGGAGATCGACTGGAAGGTCAGCGCCGGTGGCCAGGGCATCGCGCCGGGACAGTTCGACGAGTTCAGCTTCATCGCCGGGCAGTTGCCGGACGCGAAGTCGCTGACCTTCAAGGCCGTCCAGAGCTACAGCGACGGCAGCACGACGTCCTGGATCGAGGAGCCGGCCCCGGGCAGCACCGCCGAGCCGGAGCATCCCGCGCCGGTGCTGACCCTCGCCGCCGGCTCGACGGGCAGCGGCTCGACCGGCTCGACCGGAAGCGGCTCGGGCGCCTCCAGCGAGCCGGCCTCGCCGAGTGCCAGCGCCCCGTCGGGGACCGGTGCTTCATCCGTGCCCTCGAGCCAGCCCGAAGCGGCCGGCTCCGGCGACGCTGCCAGCAAGTCCAGCGCTGTCACCGGCATCGTGCTCGGCGCGATCGGCGTGCTGCTCGGCCTGGCCGCCCTGGCGGTGGCGCTGCGCCGCCGCGGCCCGGCCTGAGCCAGCGGCCGGAACCGGCGGAACCGGCGGCTCAGCGACCGCCCGGGCGCACGAACGGAAACGCCAGCGTCTGCCGGATGCCGGCCCCGGCCAGCATCATGACCAGCCGGTCCACCCCGAGCCCCAGGCCGCCGGTCGGCGGCATCGCGTACTCCAGGGCTGACAGGAACGCCTCGTCCACCTGCATCGCCTCGAGGTCGCCGTCGGCGGCGGCCAGCGACTGCTCCACCAGCCGCTGGCGCTGGTCGATCGGGTCGATCAGCTCGGAGTAGGCGGTGCCAATCTCGATTCCGAAGGCCACCAGGTCCCAGCGCTCGGCCAGCCGCGGGTCGCCGCGGTGCACCCGGGTCAGCGGCGAGGTCTGCACCGGGAAGTCGAGGTAGAAGGTGGGTTCGACGGTCTGCTTCTCGACCAGCACCTCGTACAGCTCGGTGACCAGCTCGCCGGGGCCCGCCTCGGCCGGCCGGTTGATGCCGTGCGCCCGGCACAGCCGGCTCAGCTCGTCCAACCCGGTGTCGGGCGTGACCGGGACGCCGCAGGCCTGCGACACCGCCTCGTGGACGGAGACCGAACGCCATTCTCCCGACAGGTCGAACTCGACCGGCGTGCCGTCCGGACCGGGCCGGACGGCGACCGGCCGGCCGTAGAGCGCGGTGGCGACCTCGATGATCAACAGCCGGGTCAGCTGGCGCATGTCCAGGTAGTCGGCGTAGGCCTGGTAGGCCTCCACCGAGGTGAATTCCGGGTTGTGGGAGGCGTCGGCGCCCTCGTTGCGGAAGTTGCGGTTGAGCTCGAACACCTTGCCCATGCCGGCCACGCACAGCCGCTTCAGGAACAGCTCCGGAGCGATCCGCAGGTACAGCGTGGCGTCGTAGGCGTTGATGTGGGTGACGAACGGCCGGGCGTTGGCGCCACCGTGCACCGGCTGCAGCATCGGCGTCTCGACCTCGCAGAAGCCGCGCCGGCCGAAGGCGTCGCGCAGTTCCCGGACGGCCGTGCTGCGCAGGGTGAGCAGCCGCATCGCCTCGGGGTTGACGATCAGGTCGACGTGCCGCAGCCGGGCCCGGGCCTCCGGATCGGCGAAACCGGCGTGGCTGTCGGGCAGCGGGCGCAGGCACTTGGCGGCCATCTGCCAGCTGTCCGCCAGCACCGACAGCTCACCGTGCCGGGAGGTGAGGACCTCGCCGGTGACGCTGAGAAAGTCGCCGAGGTCGAGGGTCGAACGCAGCAGCCGGTGCTCGTCGGCGCCGAGGTCGGCGCGGGTGAACATTGCCTGAATGCTGACATTATCCCCTGCGCCGTCCTGCAGGGTCGCGAACGTCAGCCCGCCGAAGTCGCGCAGTGCCCGTACCCGGCCGGCCACCGAAACCTGCTGGCCGGTGCGGGTGTCGGGCGGCAGGCCGCCGAACCGCTCGCGCAGGCCGGCGACCTCGCAGCTGCGCGGCACCGACACCGGGTAGGGCTGCCGGCCGGCCTCGACCAGCCGGCTGAGCTTGTCGTGGCGGACCCGCTGCTGCTGGCTGAGCCGGTGTGCCGGCCGGGCGCCGCTGCGCGCCGCGCGGTACTGGGCGGCTACCGCCTCGGCGAACGGCACCGGCCGGCCATCCAGCACCACCCGGCCGTCGTAGGCCCGCTCGCCGCTGCCCTCGACGGCGGGCAGGAAGCCCTCGGCCATGCCGGCCGCCAGCGCCACCCGGGTCAGCGTCAGCGAGGAGTCGTAGCAGAGGTAGCGGGGAAGCCAGCGGGGCAGGTAGCGGGCGTTGGACCGGTAGAGGCTCTCGATCTGCCAGAACCGGGACGCGAACGTCAGCACCCGGCTGCTCAGGCGCACCACCGGTCCGGCGCCGACCCGCTCGGCGGCGCTGAACACCCCGCGGAACATGGCGAAGTTCAGCGACAGGCGCCGCACGCCCAGCTCGTCCCGGCAGGCGGCGATCAGGGCGGCCACCATCGCCTCGACCAGGCCGTTCTCCGACGTCCGGTCCCGGCGCATCAGGTCCAGCGACAGCCCCCGCCGGCCCCACGGCACCATCGACAGCAGCCCGCGCAGCCGGCCGTCGGCGTCGTGGGCCAGCACCGCGACGCAGTCGCCGTCCACCGGGTCGCCCAGCCGGCCCAGCGCCATCGAGAAGCCGCGCTCGGTGTCCTCGCCGCGCCAGTCCTCGGCCCGGCGGGCCAGCTCGGCCAGCTGCTCGGCGCTCAGGTCGGCGTGCCGGCGTACCGAGATGGTGTAGCCGGCCCGCTGCACCCGATGCACCGCCTGCCGGACCGGCTGCATGGTCGGGCCCTCGAGGGTGAAGGTGTCGACGTCGATGATCGCCTCGTCGCCGATCGGCAGCGCCTTCAGGCCGGCCGCGACGTAGGCCTGGGCGCCCTCCTCGCTGGCCGACAGCACCGCCGGGAACCAGCCGAAGGTACGGGCCTCGGCCAGCCACGCCGTGATCGCGGCCGGCCAGGCGGCCGGTGGCCCGATCGGGTCCGCGCTGGCCAGGCTGACATTGGCCAGTACCCGGTAGATCACCGCCGCGGCCTGGCCCGGGGCGAAGATCACCGACTTGTCGTGCCGGGTGGCGAAGTAGCCGAGCGAGTCCCGCTCGCCGGCCTGCAACAGCAACCGGCGCACCCCGAGCTCGTCCTGGGCGGTCAGGTAGGCCTTGGCGCGGGCCGAGCGCAGGAAGACGACCGCGGCCAGCACCAGCGCCAGCGCCGACAGCAGGCCGGACAGCGCGGCGATCCAGTGGTGGCCGTGCTGGCCGCGCCAGCCGACCTCGGTGGTGTTCGGCTCGACCCCGAAGGACACCCGGACCGCCCAGGCCAGTTGCCTGCCGATGCCCTTCAAGGTGTCCGGGAAGCTGAGCGTCAGGGCCACCGTGACGCTGACCGAGACGATCAGGCCGGCGATCAGCACGGCCAGCGCCCGCCAGCGCGCGCCATACTCCAGCCGGGAGGTGAATGCGCCGCGGCTGTGCCACAGCAGTACCACCAGCAACACCGTCAGCGGGGCGTTGACCAGCAGTTCGGCGCCCTCGATCGGCCGGACGTCGCGGGCGTCGTCGCGGTTGAAAGCCAGTTGCAGCACGGCGGCGAGCAGGTACAGGGCGGCCAGCGCCTGGAAGGTGAGCAGCAGCCACAGCGACACCCGCATCCGGCGCCGGACCGCGCCGCCGACCACGAACAGCAGCACCGTCGAGAACAGGCTCGGCCCGACCGGCAGGTTGAACAGGCCGAACAGGTCGTCCACCCAGCGGATCCAGCGCACCGGGCGCAGGATCAGGCTGAGCAGGGACCAGAAGCCGCCCAGCACGATCACCCGGCCGGCCAGTGCCGCGAACTCTTCCCGCCAGCCGGTCAGCACCGGGGGACGGGGCGGCTCGGCCGGCGCCTTCGTCGGCCGGCCGACGGCCTCCCTGAGCACCACCTGCGTCACCCTTTCCGCTCCGGTGGCAGGGCCTGAGACCTCCAGTGCCCCGCGATCTGCAGTGCAGACGCTACGTCAGCATGGGCAGCACGGCGCCCAGGCCGGCCGGGCCTCAGGGGGTGGTCGAGGCGCTGACGCCCGGGTCGCTGGGAAAGACGTTCTCCGGACCGGCGATCCAGACCATTGCCACCAGGACGGCGCAGAGCAGCGCGAGGGCAAGCACCCCGAGCCACCGCAGCGACCGGGGACGGTGCGGTTGATGAGCCGGCGGCATCGAGGGAAAGCGGGTCCTCCGGCCGGCGGGCATGCGGGAGGGTCTAGGTCCCCGCGCAGTGGGGGACGGTGATGCCGCCAAACGGTGCCGGCCACCGAGCCGCCGGCTGTAGCGTCTGGCCATGGCTTCCGACTTCTGGTCCGAGGTGGACCGGCACCTGATCCGCTACGGCGGCACCTTCACCACCGAGATCATCGAGCGGGCCGAGGGCAGCTTCGTCTACACCGAAGGCGGCCGGAGGATCCTGGACTTCACCTCGGGTCAGATGAGCGCGATCCTGGGTCACTCCCACCCCGACATCGTCGCCACCGTGCGGCGCCAGATCGGCACCCTCGACCACCTGTTCAGCGGCATGCTGTCGCGCCCGGTGGTGGAACTGGCCCGCCGGCTGGCCGACTCGCTGCCGGCGCCGCTGGACAAGGCGCTGCTGCTGACCACCGGCGCGGAGGCCAACGAGGCGGCGCTGCGGATGGCCAAGCTGGTCACCGGCCGGCACGAGATCGTGTCGTTCGCCAGTTCCTGGCACGGCATGACCGCCGGCGCCGCGGCCGCCACCTACAGCGCCGGACGGCACGGCTACGGCCCGACCGTGGGCCAACTGGCGATCCCGACCCCGAACGCCTACCGGCCGGACTTCGTCACCGCCGACGGCGCCTTCGACTGGCAGCGCCAGCTGGACTGGGCCTTCGCGCTGGTCGATGCCCAGTCGGTGGGCAGCCTGGCCGCCTGCCTGGTGGAGCCGATCCTCAGCTCCGGTGGCGTGATCGACCCGCCGGGGGGGTATCTGGCCGCGCTCAAGCGCAAGTGCGAGGAGCGGGGGATGCTGCTGATCCTGGACGAGGCGCAGACCGGCCTGTGCCGCACCGGCACCTGGTACGCCTTCGAGCGCGATGGGATCGTGCCCGATCTGATCACGCTGTCCAAGACGCTGGGTGCCGGCCTGCCGCTGGCCGCGGTGATCACCTCGGCCGCCATCGAGGAGGAGGCGCACCGGCGCGGTTTCCTCTTCTACACCACCCACGTGTCGGACCCGCTGGTCGCCGCGGTCGGCAACACCGTGCTGGACGTGGCCGTTCGCGAGCAGTTGGACCAGCGGGCCGGCAAGCTCGGCGGCCTGCTGCGCGACGGGCTACTGGCCCTGCAGGAGCGGCACCCGGTGGTGGGCGACGTCCGGGGCCGTGGCCTGTTGCAGGGGCTGGAGCTGGTGACCGACCGCGAGACCAAGCAGGGCTCGGACCGGCTGGGTGCGCTGGTGACCCGGCGCTGCCTGGAGCTGGGCCTGCACCTGAACGTGGTGCAACTGCCCGGCATGGGCGGCACGTTCCGGATCGCGCCGCCGCTGACCAGCTCCGAGGACGAGATCGCGCTAGGCCTGGAGATTCTCGACCAGGCGCTCGGCGAGGTCAGCCTGCTCGTCTGACTTCGGCCATCGGGAACCTATGAGGGGCAGCGGCTCCGCGGTGCTGATCCGGCGCAGCTCGACCCGCCGCACCACCGCGGTTGCCGGGTCGAAGAGGACGACGCCCTCGAAGCTGGCTCGAGCACGCAGTGCTCCCTGGATCTGGTCGTCCAGTTCGGCCGGGAAGTCGACGGTCATCGTCTCGCCGGCGGCGGTATGGAGCCGCGCGGTGCGGCGGTCGAAATCCGCCTCTCGCAGCGTGCCCACCAGCACGTCCGGCTGGTGGCCGAGCGGGCCATCGGCCAGGTGCCGCATCCGCTCCCGAGCCTCGACATCGAGCCGGCCGACCTGGCTCGTCCTGGCGCTGGCCAGCACCAGCTCGTCATGCCGCTCGCCGATGCCGAGTTCGTGGCCGAGATCGGCCAGCGTCCGGGCGACGCCGACGTCGACCTGGTCCTCCGGTTGGCTGAAGGACGCGATCAGGCGGTCGAAGGCGGCACCGGCGAGGTCGTCCACCTCGACATCGAAGGTGTCCGGGGTGACCGGGGCGAGCTGCGGGAGGCGCAGTACGACGATGCCGACCTCGACGGTGTGCACGCGCAGCCGGGAGGCCGCCTCGATGGCGGCACGGTGCCGGCCGGTCGCACTCCTGCGTGCCCTGCCCACGGCTGCGTAGGCGGCCGCCGCCACCGCGGATTCCAGTCCGGTGATCAATCGCGCGATATCGCTGGCGCGCACCGCCTCGCGGGCCGCGTCCCTGCCTCGCAGGGTTGCACGCACCTCTTCGCCGGCCATGGTGCGACTGTTGCACGAGCCACCGACAACCACCACCTCCGGCGACAACCTGAGGTTGACGATAGACAAGCGTCAACCTATGGTTGTCGGTATGGCGGAGCCCACGCAGATCTCGAACCCGGTCCGGCTGGACGACCTGATCGCGGCCATCAGACGAGTGCACACCGATCCGCTCGACCAGCTCGCCGACGCGGTGCTGGCCGCGCAGCACATCGACGAGGTGGCCGACCACCTGATCGGCCACTTCGTCGACCAGGCGCGCCGGTCGGGCGCATCCTGGACCGACATCGGGCGCAGCATGGGGGTCACCAAGCAGGCTGCGCAGAAGCGCTTCGTGCCCAGGGCCGGGACGCCGGACCTCGACGCGAGCCAGGGGTTCACCCGGTTCACCCAGCGGGCCCGCAACGTCGTGATGGCGGCCCAGAACGAGGCGCGCGCCGCCGGCCACGACCAGATCCTCACCCAGCACCTGATCCTCGGCCTGCTCAGCGAGCCGGAGGCGATCGCCGCCTCGGTGCTGCGCAGGCAGGGCTTCTCGCCGGAGGCGGTGCGCACCGCGGTGACCGCGGCGCTGCCCCCGGCCGCCGGCACGGTGCCCGACCTCATCCCGTACGGCCCGGACGCCGGCAAGGCGCTCGAGCTGACCTTTCGCGAGGCGCTGCGGCTGGGCCACAACTACGTCGGCACCGAACATCTCCTGCTCGCCCTGCTGGAGCAGGAGGCCGGCTCCGGCCCGTTGACCGGGCTCGGGATCGACAAGGCCGAGGTCGAGGCGGGCGTCCTGGCGACCATCAGCGTCTTCCACCTCCCTTCTCCCGGCGACGGATAGCCCTTTCCCGGCGACCGATAGCGAGCCCCGGGTACCGTCGCAAAGGTGACTGCCGCACCCGTGTCCACGGTGAACCTCGAGAGCCGGTTCGCCCTCGAACTGGGGGAGTTGGCCCTGCCCTGGCAGGCCGAGCCGGCTCCGGACCCGCGGTTGCTGGTGCTCAACCAGCCCCTGGCCGCCGAGTTGGGCCTGGATCCGGACTGGCTGCGCGGACCCGACGGCCTGCGGTTCCTGGTGGGCAACCTGGTGCCCGAGGGGGCGAGGCCGGTGGCCCAGGCCTACGCCGGCCACCAGTTCGGCGGGTTCGTCCCGCGGCTGGGCGACGGCCGGGCGCTGCTGCTCGGCGAGCTGGTCACCCCTGACGGGCAACGCCGCGACCTGCACCTGAAGGGGGCCGGACGCACGCCGTTCGCGCGCGGGGGCGACGGCCTGGCAGCGGTCGGCCCGATGCTGCGCGAGTACCTCCTCAGCGAGGCGATGCACGCCCTCGGCATCCCGACCACCCGATCGCTGGCCGTGCTGGCGACCGGGCGCCCAGTCCAGCGCGAGGTGGTGCTGCCGGGGGCGCTGCTGGCCCGGGTGGCCAGCAGCCACCTGCGGGTGGGCAGTTTTCAATACGCCTCTCAATACGCCGCAACGGCGGGCGACATC
>JAVEEO010000263.1 GCA_030840415.1 Pseudonocardiales bacterium
GACACCGCATTCACCGCCAGCTGAACCGCTAGGCAGTACCGCAGTACCTGAGTAAGCCGACAGGGCCAGGCACCATCCGGTGCCTGGCCCTGTTGCGTTGCCCGGGCACGCCGGTCCGGACCGGGTACCCGTCCCGGTGCCGCTGGGTGATCTTGACCAATAGTGGCGATGCGCTTTACGGCGGCACCCGATACGTGCAGAATCACCCTCGGCCTCGACGGGGGCTAGACGGCCCGCGCACTCCACCCCCCGTGGGTGCGCGGGCTGTCGCTGGTTTCACCCCGTAGGTCCGCCTGCCCCGCCGACCGGATCGCCGGTCACCGGTGCCGCAGCCGGCTCCTGCTCGTCGGCCGGCCCGTCGGACGGCCCGATCGCCGCCGCCAGCAGCCCCGAGTTCGGCATCGACACCGGCCCCTCGTCGGTGTCGATGGTGGTGTACATCAGGCCCGCGCCGAGGATCACGCCGTCGAACGGGCCGCCCATCGCACCGCTGCGGATCTTGACCCGCTGGCCCGGAACGTAGGGCCGGGCGAACAGCAGCACCAGGCCGGCGAAGACGTTGCCCAGCGTCTGCTGCGCGGCGATGCCCACCACCACCCCGGTCACCGCACCGCCCACCAGCAGGTTCGCCAGGTTGACCCGGAGCAGGCCCAGCACGGCCAGCCCGACGATGCCGTAGCCGGAGATCATGCAGATCAGGCGTACCGCGGAGGCCGCGGCCACCCCGCCGTGCGCCTCGCTGACCCGGCTGAGCTCACCGGCCACCGACCGGGTGGCGATCACCCCGGCCACGACGAACAGCACGCTCAACCCGAGCACCACGATGCTGACCTGGCCCTTGTGCAGGCTCAGCGATCTTCCGAACAGCGCGAAGGTGGTGTCGCGGGTGCGCGGGATGCCACCGAGGTGATCGCCGAAGCCATAGCTGGCCAGCGCGATCAGCAGGGCCGGGATGGCGCGCTTGAGGTTGGGCCGGGTTCGGGCGTCGATGGCCCGCAGCGCGTCGATGGTGCCCGGGAATGCCCGGCCGCCACGCGGCCTGAACAGCCGGGGTGGGCGCGGATCCTGCTCAGTCATGCGCCTCATCCTGGGCCCTGAGTGGGCCCGGACCCAAACAGGCCGGCCGGCCAGCGCGTGGCGAGATCGGCTGTCCGCGGTTTGAACGGCTCAGCCGCGCTCGGCTGCCTGCCGCTCGCGGAGCTCGGCAGCGGCAGCCGCCGCGGCGATCTCGCGCCGCAACGCCTGGCGCGCATAGCCGGCCGTGACCATCCGCAGCAACGTCAGCATCAGCGCCGCCACCGGCACCGCGATCAGGAACCGGATCAGAGCGGTGGTGATCCCCATCGATCCGGCGACGAACGCGGCCCACAACGCCGGCGTGCTCAGCAGCACCGCCAGCCCGAGAACCGAGGGACGCAACATGTCATCGACCTCCGGGGCGGGAGGTGGCCGGGCGTCCGGTGCCCGACGATGCGGGGATCATGCGCTTGCCCGGTGCCGGGCGCCGCCGCGCAGCAGCCGGAACAGCAGCCCGGTCCAGGCGAAGGTGCTCGCCGCCCGGCCGTCCAGCAGCCCCAGCGGCAGGTCGAGGTCCCAGACCGAGGCCGGGCTGGCGCTCAGCTGCGCCGAATGCACCACCAGCGCGTCCACCCGGCCGAGCCGATCCAGCTCGGCGCGGCTGTCCTCGGTCTTCCAGCGGGCGTCGACCACCGCCCAGACCGCAGTCGGACGCAACGCCGCCAGCATCTCGGCCGCCCATGGGTCGTCCGGACCGGCCTCGGTGGAGTCGGTGGCGATCACCACGATCGAGGGCAGCTCGGCCCGGCTGAGTTCGGTGCGCAGCCGCAATGCCTCGGCCTGGCCGCTGATCCGGGGATTGTCCAGCTCGGCACCGGCCTGCTCGGGCAACCCGGCGACCCCGATGCTGTCGCGCGGTATCCGCAGCATCGCCGCGCAGGTGTGTGCGGCCTGCAAGGCCGCGCTGGACTCCCCCACCACGGCCAGCACCTCGCCGGCGCCCCGTGGCGGGGCAGCCGGTGCGGGCAGCTCCTCGAGGATGTTCTCCAGCGCCTCGTACAGGCTGTGGGTGTCGGCCCGGGGGTTCACCGACACCGGGACGCCCACCTGGCGCAGCTGCATCAGCATCTCCAGGCGAGCCCGGGCATCCGGCTTGCCGAAGGCGGTCACGTTGCTCCGCGCCACCGGTTCCGCGGCGGCCGGCCGATCGCCGGCCTGCCGATCGCCGGCCTGCCGATCGCCGGCCGGCGTCGCGATCGGGGCGGGTTCTGCGGCGAGGACTCCGCTCTGACCGGCGTCGGCCGGGTCGCCGGCGGTCAGCGAGCGCAGCAGGGCGGCGAAGTCCTGGTGACCCTCCGGGTGGCCGGCCGCCGGCTGCTCGCTCGGCTGCTCGAGCGCGGTGCGGTACTGCCCAGCCCCGGCCGCGCTCTCAGCCTGGTCGGCAGTGGCGAGCAGGTCGTCCAGTGCCGGCAGCTGGGCAGCGATCTCCGGCTCAGTACCCGGCTCGGTCGCGGTGCCCGGCTCGATCTCCGGTTCGGGCGCGGTGGCCGGCTCGGCGATCCGATAGGCGACCCGGTGCACCTCGCGGGCGAAGAAACCGAACATGCCGCCGCGCCGCACCGTGTCCTGGTAGAGGACCTCGGCGCCGGGCTGGCTGTGCACGGTGTCCAGCAGCCGCTGCGGATCGGAATCCTCAGACACCAACGGCTCTGGCATGAGCGATCACCCCCACGGTGTCGACGATTGCGGCGTTGCTGGATACCTCGGAGTAGGACAGCACCGGTAGGTCCGGCGCGGTGGCGGCGATCAGCCGGCGCAGCGGCAGCCGGATCTGCGGCGCGCACACCAGCACCGGGCGGATTCCGCGCTCGAGCATCAGCTGGTACTGCCGCGCGGTGTCGGTGACCAGCGTCTCGACCAGGTCGGGACCGGGCAGCAGCTGCACCCCGGTGTCCGACGGCCGCACCGATTCCAGCAGGCTCTGCTGCATCCGCGGATCGAGCATCATCACCGACAGGGTGCCGGCGGAGGTGTGCGAGGCGGTGATGGCCGGCGCCAGCGCCAGCCGGGCCGCCTCGACCAGCCGGTCGGGCTCGGTGCCGGCCTTGGCCGCCAGCGACAGGGCCTCGAAGATCCGCACCAGGTCCCTGATCGAGACGCCCTCCTCCAGCAGGGCGTGCAGCACTCGCTGCACCTCGCCCAGGCTCAGCATCGCCGGGGTCAGATCTTCCACGACGGTCGGATGGCTGCGTCGCAACGCCTTGGTCAGCGCCGCCACCTCCTCGCGGCCCAGCAACCGGCTGGCGTGGGTCCGCACCACCTCGGACAGGTGGGTGATGATCACCGACGAGCGGTCGACCACGGTGGCGCCGAGCAGCTCGGCCTGGCCGCGCAGCTCGGTGCCGATCCACTTGCCGGCCAGTCCGAAGACCGGCTCGGAACCGGCGGTGCCGGGCAGGTTGTCCAGACCGTCGCCGATCGCCAGCACGGTGCCGGCCGGCGCCTGGCCACGGGCCACCTCAACGCCGTTGAGCTTGATCGCATAGGTCGACGGGGGCAGGTCGAAGTTGTCCCGGGTGCGCACCGGCGGCATCACCACGCCCAGTTCCATGGCCAGCTTGCGGCGCAGCGCCCGGACCCGGTCCAGCAGGTCGGCCCCGATGCCGTCCACCAGGGTGATCATGTCCGAGGACAGCGCCAGCTCCAGCGGATCGACCGCCAGGTCGTCCAGGATCGCCTCCGGGCTGTCCAGCGCCGGGGCAGCGATCGCGGTTGCCGGTCCGGCGGCGGCGCTCGCCTCGGCCTTCACGGTCGCGGCAATCCGGCGCGCGATGAACAGCAGCCCGCCGCCCACCACCAGGAACGGCAGCTTGGGCAGGCCGGGCACCAGGCACAGTGCCAGGGCCGCGCCGCCGGCGATCTGCAGGGCACGCTGCTGGCTGCTCAGCTGCCCCGCCACCATGGTGCCGAGGTCGCTGGACCCGCTGGCCCGGGTCACGATCAGGCCGGTGGCCACCGACAACAGCAGCGCCGGGATCTGGGAGACCAGGCCGTCGCCGACGGACAGCAGGCTGTACTTGGCCACCGCGTCGGTAACCGACAGGTGGTGGGACAGGATGCCGATCGCGATGCCGCCGATCAGGTTGATCACCGTGATGATGATCGCGGCGATGGCATCGCCCTTGACGAACTTCGAGGCGCCGTCCATCGAGCCGTAGAAGTCGGCCTCTGAGGCAACCTCGACCCGGCGCCGGCGCGCCTCGTTCTCGTCGATCAGGCCGGAGTTCAGGTCGGCGTCGATGGCCATCTGCTTGCCGGGCATCGCGTCCAGGGTGAACCGGGCGCCCACCTCGGCCACCCGGCCGGCACCGTTGGTGATGACCACGAACTGGATCACCAACAGGATCATGAAGATGACCAGGCCGATCACCAGCGAGCCGCCGATGACGAAGTGCCCGAAGGCGTTGATCACCTGGCCGGCGTAGCCCTTGCCCAGCACCTGGCGGGTGGCGGAGATGTTGAGGGCCAGCCGGAACAGGGTGGCCACCAGCAGCAGCGAGGGAAAGCTGGAGAAGTCCAGCGGCCGCTCGACGTACATGCTGACCAGCACGATCAGCAGCGCGCCGGTGATGTTGATGGCGATGAGGAAGTCGAGCACCCCGGACGGCACCGGCACCACCATCATCAAGATGATGGCCACGACGCCGATCGGCACCGCAAGCTGGCTCAACCGTCTGGAATTCACGCACACCTACAAGCTCATCGCGGCGACAAGGTCACTAGCTGCCCTGCTGTGCAGGCCGATCCGTGGTCTGCAATCGTCGCCGTCCTGGCAGAGCTTCCTATCGGCATGGACCCCACCGACCTGAGCCAGGGGCTAATACCGCCCCCGCGCGCGCCGATGAGGAAGGTGCGTAATCAAGTAGGAGATCGAGCACGGGCGAGGGAGAAACCGATGTCAGAGTCCAACCGCAGGCGGCTGGACCCCGATCTCAGCGAGGTCTGCTGCGACCGGTGCAATCAGACGTTCACGCCGGCCGACGCCACCGACATGGTGCACTTCCAGCGCCGGGACGGCGAGCTGTGCGGGGGCACCGGTGTCTTCTTCCGCAAGTTCGTCATTCGCAACGACCCCAACCGCTGGTGATTGCGGCATCGGCGTCGAGCGAGCTCCCACTGCCGCAACCGCGATGATCGAGCCGGCGTTACCGCAGGGAGAGGCACATTAGCCGCACCGAGCAGGCAACACCGCAACGGTCGATCAGGCCGATTCGGTGCGGCGAACGGCCGCGGACCCGGTGTCCGTCGGCCATCCCTGCGAGCGTGGCGCGCTGCCGATACCAGGCCTACTACTACCTGCCCAGCACCCGCTCGCCGTGGCCGATACCGCGCTCGCGGACGGGCAGCCGGACTCTGGCGGCGGCGTTCCGGCCGATCCGGCCAACCTGGTCGCACTGCGAGCCATGGCGCGCCGGACGTCGGCCGGCCGGGCCGGGCGCCCTGCCTACCCCGAGCAAGCCGACACCGCCGGCGGCTGCTGCGGGCACCGGGCAAACCACTGGATCAGGCGACCCGCGATTTCATGGAGCCACGGGTGGGAGTGGATCTGAGCCTGGTTCGGTTGCACACCGGCTCCGCCGCCGCCGAATCGGCGAAGTCACTGGATGCTCGCGCCTACACCGTCGGCCGGGACATCGTGTTCGGCGCGGGCGAATACAGCCCGCACAGTTCCTCCGGGCGCCACCTGCTCGCCCATGAGCTGATCCACACCACCCAGACCGGCGCCGGTCCGAGCAGCGGGCTGACGGTCTCCGATCCTGGCGATGCCTGCGAGAAGCAGGCCGAAACCGGCGCGGATCGGATCATGCGATCAGTGGTCCCAGCCGAATCCGAACACGCCACGACCGAGCCGGCGAGCGGGGGGGCGACCAGCTACGCAGGGCACACAAGACCGAGGTTCAGACGTTCGCCAGGTCGCGGGTTCCGGTGCTCGATCCCAGCGCCCCGGAGGCCTACTACCTGGCATGCCTGCTCGATCACAACGAGTATTCCCGCCGCGAGGCGGCGTCCGGCCTGCTGATCTCCGACGAGCTCAACCAGGCCTGTAGCTGGATCAAGACCAATACCGCGCTCGACCCGGTCGGGCCGTCCGGCGTACTGATGACCCGACTCAACGCCCTGATGGCGGCCTCGTCACCACTCGCCCCGCGAAGCGACATCCAATGGGGGGCGGCGACCGAGTGGGGAGCCGGCACTCAGGTGCTGGCCACCCTGCGAGCGGGCGGCCACCCGACGGGCTCGGATGCCGGTGGTGACCCGGAGTGGATGCTCCAGCTGCAACAGCGGATGGACCGCGCCGGCAAGAGCCTGTACGTGCGGGGGCACCTGCTCAACCGCCACCTCGGCGGCCCCGGCCTGGACTACAACATGGTTCCGTTGACCGCCTCGGGCGCGTGGGGCGCCAACGACGCCAACAAGGCCCACTCGTCCTCGATCGAGGAGACCGTCAAGGACATCGCCATCAGCCTGGACAACGGAGGGCCGGACGCCGTGACCGGTCTGCGGTATGGCGTGCAGGCGATCTACGGCCGCGCGGCCCGGGCCCAGACGGCGCAGGTGGCTGCCCTGGCAGCGACGTTCAAGGGCGTGGTGGACCAATACCAGAAGCTGGCCGCCGAGTCCGTGAACCCCGCCATGATGGTCGGCATCGACGCCAAGTCCGACGCCGACGTCCAGGCGGCGTACCTCAGCCTTATGGCGCCCTCCATCGCCGCGCCCTCTCCGGAAGCCGCCTACCCCAGTGGCGGCTACGACCGGGCACAGGTCATCGGCACCCTGCGGATGGCCATGTCGGGCGACTTCATGCAGACCACCATCGCCAAGCTGCCGCCCGTTCTCAAGGATTGGTTCGTCGCCGCCGTCCAGGCCGGCAGTCCGATCCTGGAATCGGTGCTGAACGCGGTCTCGCCGCTGGACTACAAACTGCTGAACATCAGCGAGGTGAGCCATCGGATGCGGGAGAACGCCGCCCTGTGGCAGCTCGAGGACACGCGGGTGCCGATCAGGCTCGATCTGATCGCGACCTGGACCCAGTTCGGCAACGTCGAGAACCTGACCCAGAGCATCGACATCAGGCTTCCCTCGTCGCTGAATGCGGCCTTCAGCCCGCGCTACGACGACGATTGAGCGACACCTGCCGGCAGTACGGCTCTCTCAGGCCGGTTGCATCCGGTGCAGGCCGGCCGCCGAACCCTTGCGCTTGAGGCGCATCACGAACGCCAGCACGGTCGCGACCCCCTGGTAGAGGTCGGCCGGAATCTCCTGCCCGATCTCGCAGGTCTGGTACAGCGTGCGGGCCAGCGCGATGTCGGCCACCATCGGCACCCGGCTGCGGTCGGCCAGCTCGCGGATCCGGGCCGCGACATGGTCCCCGCCCTTGGCCACCACCCGCGGAGCGCCGCGGGCCGGGTCGTAGCGCAGCGCCACCGCCACGTGCGTCGGGTTGACCACCACCACGTCGGCGGTCGGGACGTCGGCCATCATCCGGTTCCTGCTGATCGCCAGCGCCCGGGACCGCATCGCGCCGCGCAGCAACGGGTCGCCGTCGCTGCTGCGCATCTCCTCCTTCACCTCCTGCTTGGTCATCTTCAGCTGCTTGTTGTTGCGCCGACGCACCACCGCGATGTCGACGAAGGCCAGCAGCAGGCCGGCGCCGGCGCCGAGCCGGACCAGCCGCAGCGCCGCGTCGATGGTGGTGTCCAGCACCGAGGCCAGCGGCAGCGAGCCCGAAGCCATCAGGGTCGGCACCAGTTCGCGCACCGAGTAGTAGGTGACCGCCGACAGCACCGCCAGCTTGCCGAGTGACTTGAGCAGCTGCCAGACGCCCTGCGGCCCGAACATCCGCTTGAACCCGCTGAGCGGGTTGAGCCGCGACATCTTCGGAGCCAGCAGTTTCGGCGCCACCCAGATACCGCCCTGCACCGCGGCCGAGGCCACCGAGGTGGCCAGCACCAGCAACGCCAGCGGCGCGGTGGCCAGCACCGCCGAGATCAGCGCGGCACGGGTCAGCGCCAGCGCCCGGCCGGTGTCCGGGTCGGAGATGATCGATCCGATCTGGACGAAGGTGGTCCGGGCGTCGTCCATCAACGCGCGTCCCACCCCGGGGATCACGAAGCTGGCCGCCAGCACGCTCAGCCAGGAGCCGACCTCCGGGGTGTGGCCGATCTGGCCGTCCCGGCGGGCCTTCTTGAGCTTGCGTGGAGTGGCCTTCTCGGTCTTCTCCCCCGCCGGCTTGCCCGACATCAGCCGGCCGTGCCGATCCGCATCATCAGCGTCGCCGCCGTGCTGCCCAGTTCGGTGACGATCCGCGGCATGGTGGAGAAACCGAGCCCGACCAGCCCGAGGGTCAGCATGATCTTGAGGGGGAAGCTGACCTGGAAGACGTTGAGCTGCGGCGAGATCCGGCTGAGCAGGCCGAGTGCGACATCGGCCAGGAAGAGCACCGCGATCAGCGGCGCGGCGATCTGCAGGGCGGCCACGAACATCGCGGTCAGGCCGTGCACCAGTTCGGTGTCCAGGTGCGCCAGCGACATCGAGCCGTCCAGGGGCAGCGAGCTGAACGTCCGCAGGAAGCCCTGCAGGATCACCAGGTGCGCGTTGGTGGCGAAGATCAGGGTGGTTGCCAGCAGGCCGTAGAACTTGCCGAAGACCGACGTCGTCGAGGCCGACAGCGGATCGTAGGCGAAGGCGAGGGAGAACCCGCCGGTGAGGTCGATCAGGGCACCGGCCGCCTCCACCGCGGTGAACAGCAACCGGGTCAGGAAGCCCAGCGACGCCCCGATCAGCAGTTGCTCGACGGCGCTGGTCACCAGCGGGCCGAGTTCGGCGGCCGGTGCGTGGGCGCGAGCGGTGTTCGAGACCGCCAGCGCCAGGCCGACGGCAAGCATCACCCGCACGGTCCGGGGCACCCCGCCGGTCGCGAACGGCGGCGCCACCGCGAGCCACGCGGTGATCCGGATCGAGGCGAGCAGCACGGTCACGATGCTCGCGGTGCCCAGCTCGACGGTCATGCCCGGCTCAGCTGATCAGGCTGGGGATCTGGCTGAACAGCTGCTCGGTGAAGGTCACCATCGAGTGCATCATCCAGCTGCCCGACAGCAGCAGCGCGATCCCCACCGCGATCGCCTTGGGCACGAAGGACAGCGTGAACTCCTGGATCTGGGTGGCCGACTGGAACAGCGAGATCCCGAAGCCGACCAGCAGCGCGGTCAGCAGCGTCGGCGCGGCCAACTCGAAAGCGATCAGCATCGCCTGCAGGCCGAGATGCACGATCGCGGTGTCGGTCACGCGGATCTCCTCTGCCAGGGTGGTCGGGTTCGCATGTTCGGGGTGGTAGCTGGTGGTAGCCGCAACCGGCGGCGCTAAGTGGAATAGCTGGTGACCAGGGCGTTGATGATCAGCCCCCAGCCGTCCACCAGCACGAACAGCAGCAGCTTGAAGGGCAACGAGACCGAGACCGGCGGCAGCATCATCATGCCCAGCGACATCAGCGAGGACGAGACGACCATGTCGATGATCAGGAACGGGATGTAGACCACGAAGCCGATGATCATCGCCGAGCGGAGCTCGGACAGCACGAACGCCGGGATCAGCGTGGTGAGTTCCAGCTTGTCCGGCGTCGGCGGGTTCGGCAGGTGGCCGGCCCGCAGCATCAGCGCGATCTCCTCCGAGCGGGTGTGGGCCAGCATGAACTCCCGGATCGGGGCGATGCCGTCGCGGAAGGCCGCCGCCTGGCTCTTGGTGTTGTGCAGGTAGGGCTGCACGCCCTGGGAGTTCACCTTCTTCACCACCGGGCTCATGATGAACAGGCTGAGGAACAGCGACAGCCCGGCCAGCACCTGGTTCGGCGGAACCCCGTTCAGCCCCAGCGCGTTGCGGGTCAGGCCCAGCACCACGAAGATCTTGGTGAAGCTGGTCATCAGCAGCAGGATCGACGGCGCGACCGACAGCAGGGTGAGCAGCAGCAGGATGCTGACCGAGGTGCTCGGCTTGGGATTGATGTCGAGGTTGACGGTGCCCGACGGCGCCTTCGGGCCAGCCGGTGCGCTCGGCCCGGCCGGCGCCAGCTTCGGCACCAGCAGCGGCAAGCTGGCGGTGGCCGGCAGCGCCAGGGTGCTGGTGCCCGAGTGTTGGACGACTCCGGCCGGCAACGGCGCCGCACCGGCCGCGCCCGCACCGGACAGCAGCCCGCCACCGAGCAGGCCGGCAGCCAATGCCAGCAGTACCAGCAGTTTCCTCATCGGCGGACCGTCAGCTCACGGGCGGCACCGACCAGCTGACGCCAGGTCTTGGCCGACAGCACCGATCCGTCCAGGGCGGCCGGCCGCGACCGGCCGGCGGTCCCCGCTGCATGGCTCGGGGCCGGTTCGGACGGGCCGTCCGCCTCGGTTGCGCCGGCCGGCAGCGGGCGGCTGCGATTCCAGCTCCGGCCGGTACCGGCCTCGATCGTCAGTGCCTCCTCGACCGCGGCCAGCTCGGTCTCGGTGATCAGCTGGACGCCCTGCTCGGTGACGCCGAGCACCAGGGCCCGGTCCATCACCCGCAGCACGGTGACCGAGGAGGTCCGGCTGAGCTGCTGCCGGGCCAGCACCGCCATCACCCGCTCGGACTTGCCGACGCCCATCGGTTTGCGGGCCCAGCGGGCCAACAGCCACATCACGCCCAGGACGAAGACCAGGGCCAGCAGCATCCGGCCGATGACGGCGACGGTGTTCACGAGTGCGGGGGCACCGTCTCGTCGGCGATGATCTCGGTGATCCGCAGCGCGAAGTTCTCGTCGATCACCACGACCTCGCCGCGCGCGATCAGATGGCCGTTGACCAGCAGGTCCGCGGGCGCGCCGGCGGCCCGGTCCAGTTCGACCACCGCACCCTCGTTGAGGGCGAGCAGCTCGCTGATCGTCATCCGGGTGCTGCCGATCTGCGCGGTGACGTCCATATTGACGTCACGCAACAGGTCCAGGCCGTTGCGGATCGCGGTCCGCGGAGCAGCGACTGTGCTGTTCGTGCCGTTCGCGCCCGCACCGCGCAGCTCGTCCGGGCTCGGGTAGTGCGGGGCCTGCGCGGTGGTGGCTACCGGCTCGGTGGCGAGCACGATGCCCACCAGCGCGCGCGGCACTCCCTGGTGCAGCAACGGAACCACCCAGGCCCCCGGCTTGCCGAGCAGGGCCGCGAGCGCGGTCGCCGGCTCCAGCGCCTGGCCGGGGCCGGTCTGCACGGTGCCGGCGGCGCCGGCCGCGGCGGCCAGGGCCGGCGCGAGCGCGGCCGAGACGTCCAGTGCTCCCAGCGGGGAGTTCTGCAGCGCGTCGGTCAGGGCCCGTTCCACCGCGATCAGCACCTCGCCGCTGCGGCCGCCGGTGAACCGGGCGGTCACCGCGGCGCCGTCGAAGGCGAACTGGCTGAGGTCGCTGCTGGGTTCGCCGGGCTCCAGCGGGTCCGAGATCGGCAGGTTGGCCAGGGCGGCCAGCGCCGCGGCGCGGGCCAGCTCACTGGTGGACACGGTCTGGGTCACGGGTTTCTCCTGTCATTGCCGACGACCAGGCCGGCAAGCCGGCTGCCCTGCCGTCCGGCGAGTGCGTGGGCGAAGGTGATGCCACCGGACTGCACCACCAGCGGGGTGGTGACCCGGTGCTGGAGGTTGATCACGTCACCGGGCTCGAGCCGGACGATCTGGTTCGGGGTCAGCTGTACCGGGGTGAAGCTGAGCGAGACCTCGACGGGCACGTTGCCGAGCGCGGCGCGGACCTGCTGGGCGGCCAGCCGCTCGGCCTGCTGCTCGGCAGCGGTCTGGGCCCGGCCCTCCTTGCCTACCTGCAACCTGGGCAGCAGCGAGGCGAACGGGACGCACAGCGTCGAGACGCAGACCTGGTTGCCGACCCGCATCTGGAACGACCCGACGATGACGCCGTCGGAGGCACCGGCCGCCTGCACGAACTGGGGGTTGAACTCGATGCTGCGCAGCACCGGGTCCAGGCCGATGGTGGGTTCGACGGCGTAGCGCAGCACCGAGAGCATCTGCTCGATCAGGTTGCGCAGCAGGCCGCTCTCCAGGTCGGTGAGCTGCCGGGTCGGCTGCTCACCGCCCGGGCCGCCGAGCAGGTAGTCCACGCACGCCAGGGCGGTGGGCACCGAGAACTCGAACAGCGCGGTGCCCGGCAGCGGCCCCATGTCCAGCACCGACAGGATGGTGGTGGGCGCGAGGGTGGCGATGTACTCCTCGTAGCTCTGGTGCTCGATCGCCACCAGGTTGACCTGGCAGAGCTGGCGCAGGCCACTGGTGAGCAGCGTGGTCACTCGCCGGGCGTAGGTCTCGTAGCACATCTGCAGGGCACGGACGTGATCGCGCGACAGCTTGGTCGGACGGCGGAAGTCGTACGGCGTCGGCCCGGCCTCGTCCCGGCCTTCGACGGGTCGTCGAACCAGACTGCGAACCGGGGCGAGATGCCCCGAAGCTGACGTTGCCACATGAACAACGTTCGGCCGGGCCGGAGCAGACCTGAGAACTCCGGCGCAGCTGGAATCTTCCCGCGCGGTCGCCGGGAAGCGGGACGGACGGTGCTGGAGGGCTCCAGCGGTGGGTTACTGCGTGAAGAACTCCGTGTAGATGACGTCCAGGATCTGCTTGGGATAGATCTTCTGGAGCTTGCCGAGCAGCTCCTTCTTCGCCTTGGACCGGTTCGCCTCGCCGGTCAACTCCGCCACCGGACGGTCACTGAACTGGTCGATCACGGCCTGCGCGGCCTCACTGGTTTCCAACTCCTTCGGAGCCCCTTTCGCGGTCTGCAGGGCGAGCTTGACCCGCAGGTAGTGCCCGTTGGCCAGGTTCAGCGTCATGTCGGTCATCTCCACCACCGGCCCCGGCACCGGCTTGGCGTCCTTGGCCGACCCGGACGGCGCCAGCACGGTGAACTTGGCGACGACGCCGAGCAGCAGCACGACCACGGCCAGCACGATGATCTTCTTCTTGGACTTCTTCTTGCCCGGCTGGGCACCCTTGCCCTTGCCGGCGTCGCCCGGGGCCCCCTTGGCACCGCCCTTGGCGCCCTTGCCGGCCACCTCGCTGGCGATCCGGTCGGGCCGGTCGGTCACGGTCATCGTCATGCGGAACTCCTGCTCTGGGGGAAAACGGGCGCTGCTGCCGCGACGGGCGCTGCTCGGTTCGGCGCTGCTTGATTCGGCGTTGCTTGGTTCGGCGCCAGCTGGGTCGACTCAGCCATTGCCGGCGCTCCTGCCGAGGGCCGGCAGTTGGCTGCGCGCGCCGGCCGGCAGCTGGGACAGCACCACGATGTCGACGCGCCGGTTGCGGGTGATCGAGCGGGGATCGCTGGCCGGCACCAGCGGCCGCTGGTCGGAGAAGCCGGCCGCGCTCAGCCGGCCGGCCGCGATCGGGCCGTGGGTCACCAGGTAGCGCACCACCGAGGACGCCCGGGCCGAGGACAGTTCCCAGCCGCTGGGGTACGGAGCGGTGCTGACGTTCTGCTGGTTGGTGTGGCCATCCACCTGGATCTGGTTGCTGATCCGGCGCAGCGGCGGCAGCACCGCGTCGAGGATGACCGCGCCCTCGTGCTCGAGCACCGCGCTGTTGCCGGAGAACACCAGCTCGTTGGTCACCACGGTGACCACCAGGCCGCGCTCGTCGATGCTGAACTCGGCATTGCCGTCCAGGCCGTGCCTGTGCAGCGAGGACTTGATGGCGGCTTCGATCTCCTTGAACTCGTCCACCTCGTGCTGGGCGGCCTGCCGGTCCTGGTCCTCGCTCGGCTTGGCCGCCTGCGGCTGGATCGGCGAGAACACCGGCAGGTTGGGATTGGCCTGCTGGGCGGCCGATTCGCCGCCGACGATCCCGCTGCCGCCGCTGAGCACCGAGGGCTGGCCGGCCTTGAACGCCGAGGCGAGGCTGGACTTCAGCTCGGAGAACTTGGAGGTGTTCACCTGCGAGATGGCGTACAGCACGATGAACAGCACCAGCAGCAGGGTGAGCATGTCGGCGTAGGTGACCATCCACCGCTCGTGGTTCTCGTGCTCCTCGGCGTGCCCGCCACCCCGGCTGCGCCGCCGGCCGGCGGCCGAGCGTGCGGCGCTCATCAGGCGACGTCCCGCTCGGCCGGCCGGCTGGCCGCCGGCAACAGGCTGTGCAGCTTCTGCTCGACCAGCCGCGGGTTCGAGCCGGCCTGGATCGCCAGGATGCCCTCGATGATCACTTCCATCTGCTCGCACTCGGACTCGCTGACCCGCTTGAGGCGGTTGCCCAGCGGCAGCCAGAACACGTTGGCGCTCATCACGCCCCACAGGGTGGCCACGAAGGCGCTGGCGATCTCGGCGCCCAGCTCGGCCGGCGAGGACAGGTGTCCGAGCACCTTCACCAGTCCCAGCACGGTTCCGATGATGCCGATGGTCGGGGCGTAGCCGCCCATGTCGGCGAACAGCTTGGCCGCCGCCTTGTCGTTGGCGCGCTTGGTGTCCACCTCGGTGGACAGGATGATGGCGACCTCTTCGGCGTCGGTACCGTCGATGGCCAACTGCAGCCCGCGGCGCAGGAACTCGTCCTCGACCTCGGCGGCCTCGGACTCCAGGGCCAGCAGGCCCTCCCGGCGGGCCCGGCCGGCCAGCCGCACCAGCACCTCGACCGCGTCGTCGGGCTTGGGGGTCTTGGCGGTGAAGGCCCGGACCAGCTGCTTGGGCAGCGAGCTGACATCGCGCATCACCGCACCGGCGACGGCCGCGCCGATGGTGCCGCCGAAGACCAGGATCATTGGCGGGATCAGGAAGATCGCGCCGATGTTGCCGCCTTCCATGGTTACCGAGCCGACGATCGCGACGATCGCCAGGACGACCCCGATGATCAGGGAGGGGTCCATCAGGCATCCGTCCTTCGGATCGGCACCACGGGCGGCTGGCCCGGCGAGACGGCGGTCGACAGCACCCGGATCCGGGGGTGGCCGCCGGAGTGGGCGGGACCGGCGTCGGGGTACAGGTCGGAGGTCATGGCCTCGGCACTGGCGATGATGCGGGCCCGGTAATCACGGATCAGCTCGACCAGTTCGTCGAGGGACTCGCAAATGACGTACTTGTTCCCGCCGATCAGGGTCACCACGGTGTCCGGGGTCGCCTCGGCACGCTCGATCAGGTCGGGGTTCAGGGTGAAAACAGGTCCACCCAACCGGCGCAGCAATATCATCGGATCCATCCAGGTCAACGCCCGAGAACCCATCCGTGGGTCCTCCTCGGCTTTACTTATCGGCATCTGGGCCGTTTTTCTGAGCCGCCGCGCGAGGTCGTGAGGTGCTTGCGGCGGCGGTTTCCCGCACATGGCTCGGGCCCGCGGCACCGCAGCGGGCCCGAGGACTCAGGTGATCAGCGGGTGGTTAGTTCTTCAGGCTGATCAGGCTCTGCAACACCTCGTCGGAGGTGGTGATCACCCGTGAGTTGGCCTGGAAACCCCGCTCGGAGATGATCAGGTTGGTCAGCTCGGCGGCCAGGTCGACGTTGGACATCTCCAGGTAGCCCGGCGTCAGGCTGCCCCGGCCGCCGGTGTTGGCGCCGCCGATCTGGGCGGCGCCGGAGTTGGCGCTGGCCTGGTACTGCGAGTCCCCCACCTTCATCAGGCCGCCCGGGTTGGCGAAGGTGGCCATCGCGATGGTGCCCAGCGCGGTGGTGGCTCCGGTGGCGTCCACGCCGTTGACCACACCGGAGGTGGTGACGCTCCAGGACTTGTAGGTGCCGCTGCTGAGCGCGGACAGGTCGAGGTCGCCGCCGGCCGCGCTCTGCAGGATGGCGCCGTCCGGGGCGACCAGGTGACCGGCCGAGTCCAGGCTGAAGGAGCCGGCCCGGCTGAAGGTCTGCTGGCCGCCGTTGTTCAGCACGAAGAAGCCGTCACCGTTGATGAGCAGGTCGCTGGTGCGGCCGGTGTACTGGTTGGAGCCCTGCGAGAAGTTGATCTCGGTGCCGGCCAACTGCACGCCCAGGCCCACCTGGACCGGGTTGGTTCCGCCGTTGGTGCCGGTCGGGGCGCCGGCACCGGAGATGGTCTGGCTGAGGGTGTCCTCGAACACCGTCGAGGAGCTCTTGTAGCCGGCCGTGTTGACGTTGGCGATGTTGTTGGAGGTGACGTCGAGCATCTGCTGGTGGGCCCGCAGGCCCGAGATGCCGGTGAACAGTGAGCGGAGCATGGGATTTTCTCCTTTTGACAGGGATGTTCGCGGGTTCGAGTAGGGGTTGGTGCGGTTACCGGTTCTGGTTCGGATGCTTCGGGTTTCGAATGCTTGGGGTTCCGGCTGCTTCGGGTTTCGAGTGCTTCAGGATCAGGTTGTGCCGGGTGCGAGCACCTGCTGGATCTGGCTCAGGTCGACGTCGGCCGTCCCGATCCGCAGCGTGGGCTTGGCCGTGGAGATGGTCGCCGAGGACACGTAGCCGGTGACCTGGCTGCCGTCGGCACCGGTGTAGCTGACCGTGTGCCCGACCAGGCTGCTCGCGGTCTGGGCCCGCTGGGCGGCCAGCATGTCGAGGCTGACCTGCGCGGTCTGCTCCGAGGACTGCACCTGGGTCAGGGTGGCCGTCTCGTTCATGAACGAGGAGGTGTCGACCGGCTTGCTCGGATCCTGGTACTGCAACTGCGCGACGAGCAGCTGCAGGAAGGCCTTCGAGCTCAGCTTGGCATTGTCGGTGGTCTGGATGGCCGGGTTCTGTGCGACCGGCACGCCGGTGGCGACCGAGGACACGGGCTGGGTCATCTGCACTCCTGTTCTGAGGTGTTCACAGCCACCGGTCCAGACCGGAGCTCGACGGGGCGCCGACCCGGACGCCGCTGCCGCGGGGCCGGACCGGGAAGAGGGATTGGTAAGCGGCCGGGCCGGCGTTGGCCGTCCGGCCCTGATCGCCGGACTGGCGCGGGTCGGACTGGCGCGGGTCGGACTGGCGCGGGTCGGCGAACGCGCCGGCGCCGCCCGAGGTCAGATCCAGCGACAGCGACGCCGAGTTCAAGCCGGCCGACTGCAGCTCCGCACGCAGTTGCGGCAGCGCGTCCCGCAGCGTCTCGTGCGCCGTTTCGCTCGTACTGGCAAGGGAGATCGTCATCGCATCGCCGGAGATCCGGACGTGCACGTTGACCGGGCCGAGCTCGGCCGGATGCAGCGCGACGATCAGCTGGTGGCTGCCGTCGCCGCGGGCCCGCAGCGCCAGCACCGGACCGGCCACCTGGCTGGCGACCGGCTGGTCGGCGGCCGGGTGCTGGTGCACCGGTTGCCAGTCACGGCCGGCCGAGACCGGTTGGCCGGCCGTCACCCCGACCGGGGCCGGCTGCACCGCGGAGCTGCCGGCCGGTGCGATGGTGGCCGCGGGGTCGAGGCCGGCGGCGGGGAT
>JAVEEO010000298.1 GCA_030840415.1 Pseudonocardiales bacterium
CGGAGAATCCCACGGTCTGCTGGGAATCCTGCGCTCTCTCGACGACTGAGCCGTCCCTCGGCGGAGCGTGGGCCGGTGAGCGGCCCACGCTCCGTCGCCTCAGGCGTTCTCATTCGCGCCGGACCGGACACATCCGGGCACTCGATGCCCGCGCCGTGCCGCCCCTGTCGGGTCCGGCTGCCGGCTGCGGCGTGTCACGGGCCCGGATCCGATCTTTGCCCCAACACTTTCCCGAGTAGCGGGCCACGCGGTCGACGACCGGGTGGCAACACCACTCGCCCGGGAGGCCAGAAATGTCTGCGTTCGGATGGAACTTGGTCTACAACGGCAGGACGCCGCCACCGGGCGCGGTGGTACGGCCGAGCGAACGGCTGTCCTGGTGGCGGATGGGCGGCCTGGGTGCCCAGCACGTGGTGGCGATGTTCGGCGCCACCTTCGTGTTCCCGGCGATCATGGGCCTGAACCCGAACCTGGCCGTGATGATGTCCGGCGTCGCCACCATCCTGTTCCTGCTGATCGTCCGCGGCCGGGTGCCGTCCTATCTCGGCACCTCCGCCTCCTTCGTCGCCGCGGTCGCCGCGATCCGCCAGCAGGGCGGCGATTCCGCCGATGTCACCGGGGCGATCCTGATCGCCGGGCTGATCCTGGCGGCGGTCGGCGTGCTGGTGCACTTCGGCGGCAGCCACTACGTCCGCGCGGTGCTGCCGCCGGTGGTCACCGGTGCGGTGGTGATGCTGATCGGCTTCAACCTGGCGACCGTGGCCACCAGCATCTACTTCCCGGCCGAGCAGTGGATCGGCCTGCTCACCGCGCTGTTCGTGCTGATCACCGCGGTGCTGGTCCGCGGCTTCCTCAGCCGGATCGCGATCTTCCTGGCGCTGATCTTCGGATACCTGATCAGCTGGATCGCCGACCGGATCAACGACGTGCCGAAGTGCACCGAGAAGGTCACCACCGCCTGCACCGGCACCGGCCACCGGATCGACTGGAGCGGGGTGCGCAGCGCCGACTGGATCGGCTGGCCGCAGGACATCGTCAGCCCAACCTTCGGCCCGCTGACCGGCCCGCACCTGCCTGCCTTCAACGTCACCTTCATCCTGCTGGTGATCCCGTCGGTGATCGCCCTGCTCGCCGAGAACTCCGGCCACGTCAAGGCAGTCTCTGAAATGACTGGCGATGACCTCGATCCGTACCTCGGCCGCGCCTTCATCGGCGACGGCCTGGGCACCGCGGTGGCCTCGCTGGTCGGCGGCGCACCGACCACCACCTACGCCGAAAACATCGGGGTGATGGCCGCGACCCGGATCTACTCGACGCTGGCGTACTACATCGCCGCGGTGGTGGCGATCCTGTTCGGGTTCTGCCCCAAGTTCGGGGCCGTGATCGCGGCCACCCCCGGCGGCGTGCTCGGCGGCATCACGCTGGTGCTCTACGGCATGATCGGCCTGCTCGGCGCCAAGATCTGGGTCGAGAACCGGGTCGACTTCGGCAACCCGGTCAACCTGGTGCCGCTGGCGGCCGGCATCATCGCCGGTATCGGCAACCTGGCGATCAAGTTCAGCGACACCTTCTCGATCACCGGAATCGCTGCCGGCACCCTGATTGTGCTGATCGGTTACCACTTGGTGCATATCCTGGGACCCAGGGTCGGCACGCAGCCGGCCGCAGGGAGCATGGAGAACACCGCTCCGATCACCGATTTCCCGAGCACGGGTCGTCAAGGAGGTCCCAGAACAGGGTGAAGCCGCCAGCCTTCGACTACAGCCGTCCGGAGTCCCTCGACGAGGCGGTCCGGCTACTGGCCGAATCCGGCCCGGACGCCAAGGTTCTCGCCGGCGGCCAGAGCCTGCTGCCGCTGCTGTCGATGCGGCTGATCGCCCCGTCCCGGCTGATCGACGTCAACCGGTTGGCCGAGCTGGCCTACGTACGCTCCGACCCGGACGCCGTCCGGGTCGGAGCCCTGGCCCGGCACGCCGCGCTGTTGCGCGACGCCGGCGCCCGGGAGCGCCAGCCGCTGCTGGCCGAGGCGTTGGCGGTGATCGCCCACCCCACCATTCGCAATCGCGGCACCTCGGTGGGCAGCCTGGTGCACGCCGACCCGGCGGCCGAGCTGCCGGCGGTGCTGTGCCTGCTGGGTGGGTCGGTGACGTTGGCCTCGGTCGCCGGACGGCGCACCGTACCGGCGGCCGAGTTCTTCACCGGCCCGTTGGAATCGGCGGCCGGCTCCGATGAGCTGGCCGTCGAGGCCAGCTTTCCGGCACTCGGCGTTCGGGCCGGCACCGCGTTCGTCGAGGTGTCGCGCCGGCACGGTGACTACGCGATCTGCGGGGTGGCGGTACTGGTCGAACTCGATGCCGACCTGCGGATCACAGCAGCCCGGGCCGGCTACCTGTCGGTGGCGCCCACCCCGCTGGTGCTGGACCTGACGCGGGTGATCGGCGGGCGCCAGCACGACGCGGACCACGCCGAGGTCGCCGGCTTCGTCCGGGACGCGGTGGATCCGGAGCCCGACATCCACGCCAGCGCCGCCTACCGCCGCCAGTTGGCCGGCGTCCTGACCGGACGGGCGCTGGGCTCGGCCGTCCGCCGCGCCGCCGCCAACGCCACCAAAGCCGCCGGAGCGGCGGCATGAGCGAGGATCGCAGCGAAGCGAGGACCGGAGCGAATCGCAGCGATGAGCGCTTGCGCGAAGAGCCGGTGAGGGCATGAGCGAGCAGCGGCATCAGATTGCCTTGACCGTCAACGGGATCGAGCGCCGGGCCGACGTGCCGGCCCGCCGGCTGCTGTCGGATTGCCTGCGCCACGACCTGGGCCTCACGGGCACCCACGTCGGCTGCGAGCACGGCGTGTGCGGGGCCTGCACGGTGCTGGTGGACGGCGTGCCGATGCGGTCCTGCCTGTTGCTGGCGGTCAGCATGGACGGCGAGCAGATCACCACCGTCGAGGGCCTAGCCGATCCAGCGGGTCCGGACGGCCAGTTGTCCCCGGTGCAGCAGGCCTTCGCCGAGTGCCACGGCCTGCAGTGCGGGTTCTGCACGCCGGGCTTCCTCATCACCATCACCGCCGGCCTGGCCGAGAACCCGGACCCGACGCCGGAGCAGGCCCGCGAGCTGATCGGTGGCAACCTGTGCCGGTGCACCGGCTACCAGAACATCGTGGCGGCGGTGCTGCGGGCCGCCGAGCTGAGCCGGGACCGGGACGCCCGATGACCACCCGGATGGTGGGCGAGCCGATCCGCCGGGTCGAGGACCGCCGGCTGCTGACCGGCGGTGGCCGCTACCTCGACGACCTTGGTGCCGACGCGGTCGAGGTGGCGGTGCTCCGCTCGCCGCACGCGCACGCCCGGATCCTCGACATCGATGTCACCGGTGCGCTGGAGGTCGAGGGCCTGCTGGCCATCTACACCTACGAGGACCTCACCGGCCCGCTCGCCGATCCGCTGCCGCTGCTGATCCCGCACCCCGCGCTGACCCAGGGCCGTACCCAGTACCCCCTCGCGCGCGAGGAGGTGAACTACGTCGGCGAGGCGGTGGCGATGGTGGTGGCCGAGAACCGCTACCTGGCCGAGGACGCCGCGGAGCGGATCGTGGTGACCTACCAGGTGCTGCCACCGGTGGTCGGGATCGCCGCGGCCCGGGCCGCCGAGCACCTGGTGCATCCGGACGTGCCGGGCAACGTCGCCGCGCACCTGGTCCAGGAGGTCGGTGACGCCGCCGCGGCGATCGCCGCCGCCCCGCACCGGCTCGAACTCGACCTGGACGTCGAGCGCTCGGCCAGCACCCCGCTGGAGGGCCGCGGCGTGCTGGCCCGCTGGGACACCGACGCGCAGCGGCTGCGGATCTGGACCTCCACCCAGACCTCGACCGGGGTGCGGGCCGCGGTCGCGGTCAAGCTCGGCCTGGACCTGGGCAGCGTCGAGGTGATCACCCCCGACGTCGGCGGCGGGTTCGGGGTCAAGATCGTGCATCCGTGGCCCGAGGAGGTGCTGGTGCCGATGGCCGCCCGCGCGCTGGGCCGGCCGGTGAAGTTCACCGAGGACCGCCGCGAGCACTTCATCTCCGCCGCGCACGAGCGCGGCCAGCAGCAGCATGTCGAGGTCGGCTTCGACGACGACGGCCGGTTACTGGGGTTGTCGGTGCGGTTCTGGCACGACCACGGCGCCTACATCCCGTACGGCCTGATCGTGCCGATCATCACCTCGACCCAACTGCTCGGCCCGTACAAGCCCGGCGCATACCGGGTCGAGTTCGAATCCCTCTACACCAACACGGTGATCGTCACTCCGTACCGCGGTGCCGGCCGGCCGCAGGGCGTCTACGCGATGGAGCGGACGATGGATGCCATTGCCGGTTACCTGGGGTTGGACCGGGCCGTGGTGCGCGAGCGCAACTTCATCCAGCCGGAGGAGATGCCCTACGACCACGGCCTGATCTTCCAGGACGGCCGGCCGCTGGTCTATGACTCCGGCG